>JBDRCJ010000025.1:0-3148 GCA_043821805.1 Patescibacteria group bacterium | reverse complement strand
ACATTAAAAGTTACATTTCACGCTGTATTAGTTGACGGTTTAACTCCAGGCACAACTTATTATTTCCGACCGATTTCCAGCGCTTCGCCGGAAACATACGGCGAAGAAATTTCGTTTACTACAATGAGCGAAGATGACAAGGTAATTTATTTTCAAGGAGAAGAAGCGCCAAAATTGGAAATAGACAAAAATTTAAGTACTAATTTCGCCAATCCTGGTGATAAAAATATTGAATTAAGTACAACCATAAAAAATACTGGTAATTCTACCGCTTACGAAATAAAAATAGTTAATGAATTGCCCGACGGTTTAATGTTCAGCGACGATCAATCTGTTGTTAAACAAGCGCAAATTGAAAAACTTGACCCGGATGAAAGTAAAGAATATAGCTATTCAATTAATGTTTTAGCTAATGCTAAAGACGGAAAATATTTAAGTAAAATTACCGCCAGCGCGATAAATCATGATATTACTACTACGAACGCTGAATTAGAAGTGCGCGGCATAAAAGTTTTAGGGATAGAATTAACCCCTACGGGCTTTAGTATTAAGGAATTTATTATTTTAATAAGCATCATTGTTTTATTAATTATTATTATATATTTTCTTAAGAAAAAACTAAAATCATAACATGGCTAGCTTGTGGAAAACTAATAATTATTTGCCAGAAGCTATTTTTTTATTGTATAATACATGAATTCTATTTTACTAATTTTTGTTTAATACTAGTTTTAAAATTAATAACTTGACAATAATTTAAACTCTTGCTAACTTAGAAAAGTGTTGAATAACAATATTTTTATGGAAAAAAATGCATCCCCATTTTATTCCAAATTTTGGTGTTATATTAAATTGTTTTATGGTTTAAGAACCTAACGTTTTGCGTTGGGTTCTTGTTATTTTAAATACTGTTTTACCCCTCCTAGCCTCCCCTTATAAAGGGGAGGGATATAGTTGAAGGGTAGGAACACATCGGTGAAAGACACACAGTGAAACGGCTTTGCATAGTCCTCACCCTTCCAGATAGTCCTCCCCCTTTACAAGGGGGAGACAGAGGGGGTACTGGGAAGACCCCTCCTAACATCCCCTTATCAAAGGGAGGGGCTAGAGAAAAAATGCTTTACATTGTCCTCCCCCTTTACAAGGGGGAGACAGAGGGGGTACGGAGACAGAGGGGGTGAAGATATTTTTAATAATTTTAATTCTACATTTAATTAAATAATTTATTTTCCTACTTAAGTTTTCCTTATGTCTGAAACAACCTACAAGTACATATGGCGCTGCGCTAGATGCACAAGCCACTTCTCTAACATCTATAAAACCCAAGGAATGCTGAAACAGGAAAAGAAATGTTCAAAATGTAAATCCTTAAACACTCTCACCCTGACGGATAAAGAAATTTTTATCCACTGCCGCTTTTTTGACCCTAGGACAAACGGCTATCAGGAAGAGATTGAAGAGAATTTCCCCTACCCGAATTACCCGAGCTAAATTTTTTTAACAACTAAATACTTTACAGGCATCTACGTTATATATTAACATCAACGCCTTAGACTTTTAGCAATTTTTTGCTATATCAGTTTAAGGCGTTTTTATGTGGTTTTTTCCTAGCGGAAAAAAGTGGCAGCCGCAAATGCCACACATGCGAATACGAACGCATACTCCCCTTTCAGAGAGTCCTCATAGTCCTCCCCCTTCGATAAGGGGGAGACAGAGGGGGTAAATGAAAGACCCCTCCCTGCCCCTCCCCTTGTTCCGCCCGCAGGCGGTGAGGAATCTATAATATTTGGCGCTATCCTCGTATTATAGATTTCTCCCCAGCCGCTCGCGAGCAGCTGGGTCGAAATGACAAAAAAAAGCGAAATGACAAAAAAAGCTAATTATAGAAGATTTAATATATAGTAACTTGCATTTTTCTAAAGTATCTCCGGAGAATCTAGAAAAAAGCAAGTCTTAATAATTAACGAGCGAAAAAATTTATAAGAAAGGCATAAACCAAGGAGGTACTAAAGGTCGAACTCAAAACTAAAAAATGTTCAAACATTTCTTATAAATTTAGCTCGAAAACTCAAAAACCTATGCAAAAATTATTAACTTATTCCTTAGTCTTCGCCGTGGCTTTAGCTATGAGCGGAGTAAACGCGTTTGCTAGCGTTAACGAAACGAGTATTTCTACTGGTTTTACAAGAGATTCAGCCGGCGGCCAGAATCCAATCATTAAAGTTAAATGGGAGGCCAATGCCGACAGATACACTGACGCTCTACCAACTGCTGGTGCCCAACTTAACGCTTCAGGCCAGTACCAAGTAAATAAAACAATTGCGATTTGCGCAATCGTAACTGATCCTGATGGTTTAGCAGATATTGATCGCGTATATGCTGATGTTTTTTACCCAGTAGGTATTGCTTTAGGCGATAGCCATGTTCCGCTAGCTGACCAAAGTGGTGATGGATGCGGCGAACTTATGCAGGAAGATTCTATGACAAAGCTAGCTAAAGCAGCCGGAATTGATTTGTTCTGCAATATGGTAAGAAATAATAATAGCAATTTACCAACCTGGAATACAGGATATAATTATGATGAAATCTGCAAAGCGGACGGAGAATTACAAAAAGAAACTGCGGCTGTATTTTGCGCGCAAAAAGACCTATCTTATGAAGATCCATCTGGTGATTATAGAGTATTAATTCTAGCACAAGATAAAAACGGTTTAGACGGAACTCTTGAAAATACTTTTAAGTATTTAGAAACGACCGCTTTTCAGACGGATTTTACCAGCGTTAGCTATGGTCCAGTTAAATTAAATACCCATAAAATTATTAACGGTGATTTAACTTGGGGACCAACTTTAGCTAGTGTAAGAAACGTTGGAAATACCAGACTAAACATGAGGGTATGGCAGAATGATATGGGATTAGGAAAAACTGATGGAAATTGGAATGTTAAATTTGATGCCAGAGTTGGCAGTAATGCGACCTGGAAAAATTATAATCCGGAAACTACCACTACTTTAAACGATTCTTTAGATTTATCAGAATTAGATGAAATGGATTTCTCAATAGAAATTTATAAATTCCCGCCAGAACATACTGGACCTTATGCTGGAACTATGACCTTATCGGCTGTTAAAACTGCTCATTTAACTTG
>JBDRCJ010000024.1:0-9986 GCA_043821805.1 Patescibacteria group bacterium | reverse complement strand
AAATAGCCAGGTAATAAAGCCGCCAATCATGTTAGTCATCACTAAAATTCCGATAAAAATAAATAATAAACCAATTAGTTTATAACCTAAACGCGAGCCTCCTTCAGTGCCTAAAAAACGATCAAAGAAATTTATCCGGCCGAAAATGTTCAAAACTGTTTCGGTTTTTATTACTAATAAGCCGCCGACAATAAAAATTATAAATCCAAGAAAAATATGCATATTTTTTAGGATAATTATGATTATTAGGATTATTGTGATAATTGGGGTTTTAAATTTTTATCCCAAAAATCTTAAATATCCCAATAACCCCAATCATTTTATATAATTAAGCGGGTTATATTTACGGCCGTTTATTATTACCTCAAAATGCAAATGTGAGCCAGTTGACCAGCCAGTTGAGCCCATGGCGCCAATCGCTTCGCCTTTATCAACCGTCTGTCCCTTGCTTACATAAAATTTTGATAGATGACCGTATCTAGTCTTTTTTCCGCCGCCATGGTCAATAATTATCGTATTACCATATCCAGTAGCCCAGCCCGCTGATTCAACCGTACCGGTATCAGCCGCGTAAATCGGCGTTCCTGCTTTATTTGCAATATCAACTCCGCTATGGCGCCAGGAATAATATTGAGTAATACGATGCCCTTCGGTCGGCCAATTCATTTTATTGGCTGCCGGAGCGGCGCTATCTGGCTTAACAAGATCTATAATAGCCGATAGGCCAGTGTAGCTTGCACTTGCATAGGTAGTGTTACTTACTTTTCTTCCGCCCGGAATAATTAATTTTTGCCCGATTGCTAATTTATAATCTTCGGCCAGATTATTCGCTTCAATAATTTTTTCTTCTTCCACGTCATATTGGTTAGCAAGTTTACTTATAGTATCCCCGTTTAAAATTTTGTGGGAAATGCCAGTAGCCGGTAAAATAGCTAATTGGTTCCCGGGTCTAATTAGACTATAGGCGCTTAAGTTGTTTTCCCAAAGGATAGTATTAACGCTTACTTCATATTCAGCCGCAATCGTACTAACCGAATCGCCCGATTTAATAGTATAATAAATGATTTCAATTCGCGGCCTTTTAACCTTTTTTGTAGCGGCAATTTCTGGTTTTACTATCGCAGTTCCGCCCTGGGTGACGGATGGTAAATTATCTTCTATTTCCATTTCGTCAGGAGCCTGCATAAGGGCTTGCGGCTGGCTTTTTAAAGTTGATAAATTATCTTGATATGTTTGCTGGGAAGGAGTATTGGTCGATTCATCATCAATAAATTCTTCAATTAATTCATTGTTTTCTAGGATACCAAATTCGCTTTGAATAAGATTAGCCATGATAGTATTTTGGGCTTTTTCTTGGATAACAATTTCCGCCTTTGTCTTTGCCGCCATATTGGAAAAGACAACAAGCAGAGTTAAAAAGATAACTAGGATATGGACTAATTTTTGGTTAACTAAAAAGGAAAAAATATTACCCTGGAAATTAGTCCAGCCAAGCTTTCTTATTAAAGTTAAATAATAACAGTAGCCTTTTACGACAATTTTATAAAAAATAAAACGTAAAATTATTCGTCCGGGCCGGAAAATGAGTATAATAAAAAAAGCGGCTATTAACCTCTTTAGAAAAATCGTCAATTTTAGTATAAATATTAATAAGTCTATTAATATTTTTTTTAGTCTAACTTTATTTTGTCTACTAATATGGTTAATATTATTTATATTATTAGACTAAAAATATCTTAACATTTATTGTTTCAATAGTCAAGAAATTTAGGTTGGCCTTACGGGGGAGTATATTATAATAAAGATACAAATAAAATTAAATTATTTTATAGACATTTTTAAATTATTGCTTTTGAATTTTTTGTTTTCATTCTAGCAATTAATTAAAATGCGCCATCTACAAAACAAAAGCGGCATTTTGAAATGCCGCCTTTATTTTTTGTTCTATGTTTTGTGTTTTGCGCTCTATGATTAAACTTTAATCACCACCGGCAAAACCATTGGTCGTCTTTTCGTTTTATTAAATAGAAATTGGCCGATATCGTTTCGAATTTTATTTTTAATAAAGTCAATACTTGTTTGAGTATTAGCTTCATGGCTTTTAACTATCTTTTTTACTCTCATTCTAGTTTTTTCTATTAAATCTTTATTTTCTTTCATGTAGACAAAGCCGCGCGAAATAATATCAGGGTTGCCGATTGTATCGCCGGTTTTAGAATCAATCGTGGCGATTACCACGATCATGCCGTCATCAGCCATTACTCGCCTATCCCGCAGGACAATATTTGAAACGTCTCCTACTCCTAAACCGTCAACCATCACATATTCAGTCGGCACTTTAAAATTAGTTAAGCGGCCGATTGTTTCGCTTTGGGCATTTTTAGTAAGTTCAATTACCTGGCCGTTATCGGCCAGAAAAATATTTTCTTTAGGAATACCGACCTGCTCGCCTAATTCAGCGTGGGCTTTTAGCATATAATGGTTTGCCTCAATCGGCATTAGGTATTTAGGTTTTAAAAGCCGCATCATTAATTTTAAGTCTTCCTGTTTAGCATGTCCGCCAGCATGAACATCCATCATGTCATAATGAATAACTTTTGCCCCTTGGCGGACCATCATATCTTGCAAAGCTTGGATTGTTCTTTCATTGCCGGGAATAACCGAGGAAGAAAAAATAACAGTATCTCCCGGTTTTATACTAATGGTTCTATGTTCGCCATTTACGACTTTCATTAAAAAGGCGCTATTTTCTCCTTGGGCGCCGGTACCGAGGATAATAATTTTATCATCTGGCAGGCGTTTTAAATCAGCGTCCCGGATTAAAGTTTTCGGATCAAATTTAAGATAGCCGATTTGATGGGCGATCTCAACATTGTCATTCATACTGCGGCCCTGTAAATATATTTTTCGATTGTATTTGCTGGCTAACTCAAATATTTTTTGGATACGGCTTAATTGGGAAGCAAAGGTGCCGATTATAATTCGACCAGGAATTTTTTCAAAAATATTACTTATTTCATCGCCGATTTTTGATTCCGAGATCTGGTAGCCGACGCTAGTTGCATCAGTCGAGTCAGACATTAATAATAATATTCCTTGGCCGCCTAAGCGGGCAACTAAATTTAGATCAGCCGGTTTATCATTAACTGGTGAATAGTCAATTTTAAAGTCGCCGGTATGGAAAACCGTTCCGACTGGAGTATGAACAATAGCGGCAAAGCAATCAGGAATCGAGTGGTTGACGCGGAGAAATTCAACGGTAAAGGACTTACCGAATTGAATTTTTGAGCTGTCGTCAATTTTTATAATATTTAGCTTAGGCGCCTGCTGGTATTCAGCTTGGCGTTTAGTAATAAGTCCGGCGGTTAGTGCTCCGGTATAGATTATTGGGTTGCCTATTTTACCCATAATATGGGGGATCGCCCCGATATGGTCGTAATGCCCATGAGTTATAATTACCCCCTTAATATTATTAATTTTATTTTTAAGATAAGTAATATCAGGAATAATATAATCAATCCCCGGCATGTCTTCTTCTGGAAATTGCAGTCCCATATCAATAATAATTATATCTTCTCCGTATTCTAATACAGTCATATTGCGGCCGACTTCTTCTAGGCCGCCGAGGACCATTACTTTCAATTTTTTTTCGTTACTTGCCTGCGCGACTTGGGTATACCCGCGAAAGCCTGGTTTATTTTTCTCACTTCTAAATCGGCTAGTCGGTTGACTAGTTTTTTGGTTAGTTCTACTTTTTGGTTTATATTTTGTAATCATATTTTAGTTCTTGCCCCGCCTAAAGAATATCTCCGACGATGTCAAACGGTTAGAAAATCTACCGTGATTGGCGATCGAAAGCCACCGACATGCGGTATCTCTTTGGCGGGGTAAACAGATAACTTAATAAATTCAATAGTTAACTGCATTTATGTAATTTAATTAGTATTTTGCTTTAAATTGTTACAATTGAAGCAATTAGGGTTACCTTTGGGGTTCCGTTCTCGTGTGGTATGGTGGGAAGATTATTTAATAAATAACTTCCACCAACTATATGATCAAAATAAGGCGAAATACCCAAGGAGAACTAGTTGCTATGAAAAAACAAATTATTGAAAAATGCCTAAACAGGCAATTATTATGTAAAGACGGAGCTAGTTTACTGCAGATGCATCCCAAGGCATTTTCTCGGTTAAAGTCCAGGTACATATTGGACGGAGAATCAGCTCTAATGCCGAAAAAGCCAGGACCTAAGAAATTTACTCCTCAAAATAGAACAATTTAAGAAACAGAGGATTTAGTAATTAATCTAGCCATTGATAATCCTAGCTGGGGGCCTATTCCATTATCCGAAGAACTGTTTGATAAATATAGTATAAAAATACATCAATCTACTGTCTGGCGTATACTAAAACGCACTAAAATCAGATACACCAAAGAATACAAGCGCTGGAAAGAAAAACCTCAGTTTTACTGCCTAGATACACCAGGAATAGAGTTGCAGATGGACGGTTGCTATCCATTCGGCAGATCAAGGCAGATAGTCGGTTTTGACGCTATTGATGATTGTTCCAGGTGGGTATTTGGTAAACTGTACACCCGAGAAACCGCTGAAAATGCCATTGATTTTGTTAAGCATCTAGTTAAATCCGTTCCATTCAAAATTCAGAGAATTAGGGTTGATAACAGATATGGCAAAGAATTCAGGGAATATTGCGAATCAATCGGCATTGAGGTGATAGAAAACGAGCCATATTCACCAGAGCAGAATGGCAAAATAGAAAGATTCCATAAAACTCTTAAAAGGGAGTTTTTCTGGAAATACTGCTCGTATCACGATAGTATAGAAACAATGCAATATAAGTATAATCAATGGCAGAATTACTATAATACTAGACGTAGGCACGGAGGATATGGCATGAATAGAATGACACCTCAACAGAAAATAGCTTCTACCTTATTCTTATCTTTAAATAACATTAATTATCCACAAAAGGTAACCTTGACTCTGCAACAGTACATATTTTGCTTTAAATAGTTTTATGTGTTAATTTAATAAAAAGATATATAGGAGGAGGACGATGGAAAATTATTGTATACCTGCTTATAGCTGGGGGGTGCCACCTTTTGGATAAAAAATTGATATTTTAGTATTTCGGGAAGGTGGAGAAATAAAAATTTGGCATGAGAAGTTTACCTTTATTGTTAATCGAATAGAGATTAATAATTATTTTTTTAGGCTAGAGATAGACGGAGGATTTTATGTCATTTTTAGCCAAAATGCGCCATTTTTTCATAAAAAATGATATATAATTCAGGGTCCTAATAAAAATTGTTAGGACTTTTTTCAATTAGCAAGAGTAGATTAAAATTTTATTTGTGGGCGAGAGAGGACTTGTCCTGTCATCCGGCAGGACACCCTGTCGAATGACAGGGTGAATTCACATGGTCTATGACCGAATGCCTTCTCTGTCTCCTTTGCATAGATCGGTGGGGATGGAGAGATTTGAACTCTCACGAGATTGCTCTCACAGCGCTCTGAACGCTGCGCGCCCGTCTGCCAAAGCCTAGTGCCGAAAGAGGGATTTGAACCCTCACCCCCTAAGGAGACTAGCTCCTGAAGCTAGCGCGTCTACCAATTCCGCCATTTCGGCTTTAGGCACTGGCGGGCAGATCTACCAGTTTTACCACATCCCCTTATTGCTATTAATTTTATGCGCGCCTGTTCAGCTCTTGCGTGAAGGGGTTTGGTTTACTAGTTCCGCCACTCGCCCTGATTATCGTAAAATTAGTTAGGCTGAATTAATTGTTTAATATATCAGCAAGTGGGCGGATAAGTTGGGGATTGTAATTAATATAAGAGAATATTCAAATTAATTAGTTTTATTCTTCTTTTTGCCAGATTAATTTTTTCCTAGTTTTTATATACCAATCAGAAATGTTGGCAAAGCGGTCATGCGGCGCTAAAATACTATTTACGCCAAAGCCTTTAATTTTTTTTGATAGAACATAAGTATAGGTAGGAGAGTAGAGAAAAATAACTGGTAAATCTTCGGCTATGATTTCTTGGAACTTTTTATATTTTTCAGTCCTCACTTCTATATTGGAAGTTAAGCGAGCATCTTCTAATAGCTGGTCAACTTCTTTATTCGTGTAATTAGCGATATTTAAGCCACCTTCACCTATTTGAGAAGAATGCCAGAAAACATAGGTATCAGGATCGTTACCAACGACTTGGCTATAAAGAAGAGCTTGAAAATTTCTCGACCTAATTACTTCAGTTTGAATTTGGTTAATAGGCATAATATTAACAATTGTTTTAACGCCTACCTCCTCCCAGTATTTTTTAATAACCTCCGCTACTTTTATGTTTTCTGCTGTTTCAACAGTAGTTAGATAAATTATAAAATAATCGTCACCTTTCTTTCGCCAGCTGCCTGGACCAAGCAGAAGTTTATCATTAATAATTTTTTTTTCTGCCTCTTTAGTTTCGTCGGAATTATTTTCACTAGTTGAAGATTCTTCCCCCTCGCCCGCTTCTACATTCGTTTGCTTCGTTTGGATTTCTTCAATTTCTGCTGGAGTTACCTCTACTCTTACCCAGCTAGTTTGATCTAATAATTTATTTGCTTCAGTTTGGTCAAATTTATATTTTTTAATTTCATTATTATAAGCAAAATTATTAGGCAGGATCGGCCCGTCAATTAGATGAATATTATCCGGAAAAACGTCAGTTAAAATTTCATTTTTATTTATAGCTAATGCTAATGCTTGGCGAATAGATTTATTTTCTAGAAGCGAATTATTTTTTTGGTTAAAAAAGATCGAGGTAATTTGCGGCAGATTTAATTTATATAAAGATAAAGAATCTAAAGCGATTAGTTTATCTTTTGACTGATTTGGTAAATAGCTTAAGCCGTCAATTTGGTTTCCGTTTAAAGCAATAATGGCTTCTTCAAAGTTAACAAATAATTTAAAAACTATATTTTCAATATAAGGTTTTTTATTATAATAATATTCATTTACTGTTAAATTATAGGCTCTAATATTACCAGTCTTATCTTTTACTAAAGATTTAAATTTATATGGCCCGGTGCCGATTGGCTTTAAATTAAGTTCAGCTAAGCTAGCCGAATCAGGAGCAATTAAGGACCAAAGATGGCTAGGAATTATGCCGAAAGTTAATAATTCTAAAAAAGCTGCATAAGGTTCGGCTAAAACGAAGTTTATTGTTTGCTCATCTACCTTATTAATTTCAACGCCTTTAAAACTTGAGCGCAAAGGAGAATTATATTGTTTATCTTTAATTGCATTAAAAGTAAAAATAATATCATCAACGCTAAATGTTTCTCCGTTATGCCATTTAATATTTTCTTTAATGCTGACGGTATAAATCTTGCTATCTTCGCTAATTGTATAATTAGTCGCTAGATCGTTTACCAGCTCTCCGTTTAGCCCCCGTTTAAAAATCGAGGAATAAATTAGTCGGCTAATATCACTATCAACATCGCTGGCCATAGCATAAAGCGGGTTAATATATTTTGGCGTTCCGACTAAACCGCTAATATATTCTCCCCCAGTCGCTGGTATAACCTGCAAGTTATTATTATAAAACCGCCAGCCTAAAAAAGAAAAGCTAAAAAAAATTATTAATAAACTGATTTTGATTATTCTTTGCTCCCTTTTACTTAAAAATTTATTTATATGTTTGAGCTGCTTTAAACTTGGAATTTTAGATTTTGCTAAAGAATAAATTAATTTTTTGTCGAGTTCCGTTTGCTCTCCGTTTAAACCATTGGATTTATTTAATTTAAATTTATGCTTTAAATATGCTTTAAATGAATTAAAAACATTGGCCGAAGGTTTTTTAGCCTGGTTTGAAGTTTGTGTTTTTTTATTATCTAGTGAGTTCACAAATAAAAATAACTTAAAAGAATATATTTATCTTAAAAGATAATACTAGTTAGGGAAACTAGTATAAAGAGAATAGCTAAAATTATGGTGGCAATAAAAAGATTTTTTTCCATTCCTCTTTTAGCTAAATAGACGTTACTATCGCCGCCAAAAATACCGGACAATCCAGATCCTCGATTTTGTAATAAGATAACTGTAATTAATAGTAGAGCGGTGATTATTTGAACGATTTTTAATACTTGCATAAAACTTTATTATTTTTCTTTTACCCCATCCCCAAAAGCTTTCGGCAATGACAGGATGTAAAAATGGTCTGTCTCGATTGGTGGTTAAAAGCTACCGATTAACTACTCCTTTTTGGCGGGGTAAACTGATTCAATTATTTTACTTAATACTTTTTTATTATTAATAGCTAAATCAGCCAGTATTTTTCTGTCTATTTCTATTTTACTGGTTTTTAATAAGTTAATAAATTTTGAGTATGATAAGCCATGCTGGCGGACAAAGGCATTAATTCTAATTTGCCATAAACCGCGATTATCCCTTTTTTTCTTCTTTCGATCAACATAAGCGTGGGCTCCGGCCTTAGTAGTTGCGGTTTTAGCTAGGCGAATTAAATTTTTTCTTCCCCATTTATAGCCTTTTACTTTTTTTAGTAATGTTTTTCTTCTTTTAGTATGGCTTGTTCCTCTTTTTACTCTAGGCATAAAATAATTTAAGATTTTAAATTTAAGATTGTAGATTTTATAACTAATTTAATAAATCTTAATAATTCTCAAATCTAAAATCATAAATCTAAAATTAATTATACGGTATTTGTTGTTTAATATTTTTTATATCGCTTTTAGCCGCTTTAATATCACGCCTTTTTCGTCTAGTAACTGTGCCTGATTCTCTGGTATTAAAATGGTCTTGGCCAGCCTTACGCCTAATAACTTTATTATTTTTTGTTATTTTAAATCTTTTTGCTGTCGCTTTGTGGGTTTTTATTTTTGGCATACTTTATTATTCAATAAATTTAATACTTCTAAATTATCAAGAAAATTACCTTTTAATAAAAAAACAGGTTAGTCACCTGGTTAAACGCAGTTACTACTTTTTATTCATTAATATAATATTAAACTTTCCTCCCTGTTTTGTCAAGGGCTGCTCTTCAAAAATATTTAGGTTTTCGGTTTGCTTTAATTGTTCAATAAATCCAAAAATTATTTCTCTAGCTTTTTCCGGATGTTGCTTTTCTCTGCCTTTAAGCACTAACTCAATTTTTAATTTATGGCCTTTAGTTAAAAATTTTACTGCTTGGTCAATTCGAAAATTAAAATCATGGCTGCTAATTCGAACTGATAATCGAATACCCTTAGTATCTACTTTTTTTTGCTGCATTTTTTGTTTATGGGCCTTTTTTTCGCTTTCATATTTTAGTTGGCCAAGATCTATTATTTTTACTACCGGAGGATTAGCTTTTGGGTTTACTTCGACTAAGTCTAGATCCATTTCCCGGGCCATGGCTATAGCCTTAGCAGTATTAATCGGGCCGACATTATTGCCGGTTTCGTCAATTAAAAAAACGCTCGGTACTCTAATTTGTTCATTAGACCGGAAAAATTTTTGTGGTTTAGGTTTTGCTTTTCGCCATTTTCTACGCATATTGAGCGGGTAACGGCCCCGATATTTACCGGGGTCTCCGTCCCGCCACTCTGGCGGGACTCCGAGAATCTAACTTATTATATTATGTAAAATTTATTGTTTTAGTAAGTGATGGAGCGGGTAACGGGAATCGAACCCGTATCTCTACCTTGGCAAGGTAATATAATAACCATTATACGATACCCGCAGAGTAATTGTCGATTTGCGATTGGCGATTGTCAATTTACAACTATGGATATGCGAGTTAAAATTTTAATCGTCACTCGACAATCGTCAATCGTAAATCATCGTGTGCCCAGGGGGAGAATCGTCCCGCTGGATTGCTACGCAATCAGCGGGATTGCTCGCTCACACGCTCGCAAAACTCCCGTCATCTTCATTTATTTTAATATTTATGATTATTTTTTAAGTGCCCAGGGGGAGAATCG
>JBDRCJ010000023.1:0-8459 GCA_043821805.1 Patescibacteria group bacterium | reverse complement strand
GGGGAATGCAATAATTATCCTTTAGTTGAACATATTGCTTCATTTAATAAGCCGGTTATTTTAAGCACTGGCATGAATAATATAGAGTCAATTAGAAAAAGCGTTGAGATATTAGAAAAATATAAAGTTCCTTATGCAGTTTTGCATTGCACTTCAATGTATCCAACTCCTTATAATAAAGTAAGACTGGGGGCGCTTACTGAACTGCAAAATACGTTTCCGAAAGCAGTAATCGGTTTAAGCGATCATTCTATTGGCAATTACACCTGCTTTGGGGCAGTGGCTCTCGGCGCTTCAATTTTAGAAAAGCATTTTACTTCGGATAAAAGTTGGCCTGGTCCGGATATTGCCTTATCAATTGATTCGGCAGAACTAAAAGATTTAATTATTGGGGTAGTATCTATTCATGAAGCATTAGGCGGTGAAAAAAATATTTTGCCAGAAGAAAAAGGAATTATTGAATTTGCCTATGCCTGTGTGGTTACTATTAAAGAGATAAAGAAAGGCGAAGAATTTAGTAAAGATAATATTTGGGTAAAGCGGCCAGGCACAGGAGAAATTAAGGCTGTTGAGTACGATAAGATATTAGGTAAAACGGCCGCTAATGATATAGAAAAAGACAAACAGTTAAGGTATAGCGATATCGAATAATGCATTACCCCTCCTGCTTTCCTAACCCCCTCCTTACCTCCCCCTTGTTAAGGGGGAGGAATAATTAACAAGGGGGGAGACAGAGGGGGTAAAAAGTTAATTTCAAATTATGAATAATGGTAAAAGAAAAATATTATTTGTAACAGAGAGGCGGGCTGATTATAGCCGGTTAAAGCCGATTATGAAAGCAGTGCAGGCGAGTGAAAAGCTGGAGCTTTTTTTATTAGTCACTGGGATTCATTTATTAAAAAATTTTGGTGAAACTAAGAAGATTATTAAAGACGATGGTTTTGAGATAGACGCGATTTTACCGGTTTTTAGCGAAGATGACCAGGACGACGGGGTAAATATGGTGAAAGGAATGAGCCGAGCCTTAGCCGGTATGGCTGATATATTTATTAAAGTTAAGCCAGATATTGTTTTTACTGGTTTTGATATCGGAATGAATTTTGCCGCGGCGGTTACGGCTATGCATTTAAATATTCATGTTGCCCACATTCAGGGCGGGGAAGTATCCGGTACAATTGATGAAGTTTTACGGCATGGTTTAACTAAGTTTGCTCATATCCATTTCCCAGCAACTGAAAAAAGCGCTGAACGGATTATTAAATTAGGCGAAGATCCGAAATACGTATTTAATGTCGGTAGTCCGAGCCTTGACACTATTAAAAGTATTGAGTATTATCCAAAAGATACTATATGTGAAAAATATGGTTTAGCTAAAGAAAAAAAGCTTATTATTCTTTCCCAGCACCCAGTCACTACTGAAGTAGATGAAGTAATAAAACAAATTGATACAACTATTTCGGCAATAAAAAAAATTAAAGAAAAGCATGATACTGAAATATTGGCTCTTTATACTAACAATGATGCTGGCGGCAAGAGGATTATTAGTAATTTATTAGAATCAGGTATAAAAATTTTCCCCCATATTATTTATGAAGATTATTTGCGCTTAATGAAAGCAGCCGATGTTTTAGTAGGAAATTCAAGCGCTGGCATTCATGAAGCGCCTTCTCTTGAATTACCAGCTGTTAATATCGGCACTCGGCAGCAGTATCGGGAAAGAGGCTTTAATGTTATTGACGTTGATCACAATGAAGAAAAAATTATAGAAGCGATTGCTAAAGCCTTATTTGATGAAAAGTTTATTACCGAAATGAAGCAAAACAAAAATCCTTATGATTGCGGCCGCAGCACAGCTGAACAAGTAGTTGAAATATTGGAAAACCTTGATTTACCCCCGATTCAGAAAATGATTAGGTATTAGGTGTCAGGTGTTAGCTTTTAGGTGTTAGTAATTATTTAATTGTTTAATTTTTTATAATTTATGCATTTATTAATATTAGGCGGAACAGGGTTTATTGGAGAATATTTGACTAGCAATTTAAGTAAAAGAGAAGGCTGCCATATAGATATTATTTATTATTCTAGTTTGCCCCCAGAGAATAAACCAGAAAATGTTAATTATTATAAAATAGACTTAACGAGGCAGAAGGAAGAATTAAAAGAGTTTGTTAATAAGACTGAAGTTTTAGTTATTTTAACCCAGCCGAATATAGAAATAATTAATAATATAATTTTTGCAATTCGTTCCGAGAACAGTTTAAAAAAGATAATTTATCTTTCTACCATCCTTCTTTATAATGATTCTTTAGAAAAAAAAGATGAAAATGCAAAAATAGAACCAAAAACCGAATATGAAAAAAATAAATTTCAAGAAGAAAAGAAGCTAATAGAATTAGTTAATAGATCAAATTTTAAATTGTGTATTGCCAGATTATCTAATGTTTATGGCGATATTAAAAATAAAGGTTTAGTAGGAAAAATATTTACCGCTATATTAAAAAATGAAAATATTATAATAAATGGTAACGGAACACAAGTTAGAGATTACATTTTTATTGAAGATGCAGTAAATTTATTAGAATTTTTAATATTTTTTGATCAAGCTAATAAGCAGGAAATTTTTAATATCTGTCCTGGGGAAGGCCTTGGTGTAAATCAATTATTAAAAATAATTGAGCAAGTTATAATTAAAAAGATAGATTTAAATTATAGCCCAGCAGTTTATGAAAAACAAAATATTATTGGCGATAGCAAAAAAATTATAACTTTATCAAATTATAAATTTAAATTTAATTTATTAAATGGTTTAGAAAAAACTTATAAAAATTATTTGAAGACATTAAATAGATAAAATATGTTTCATGCCTGCCCGTATTTGCGCGGGTTCCATGTTCCATGTTTTATGGTTAAATTATGGAAAAAGAATTTAAAAATAAAATAATTTTAATTACCGGCGGTACTGGAACCATTGGCTCGGAAATTGTAAAGGAATTGCTAAAGTATAAGCCGAAGCAAATTCGGGTATTATCTCGCGATGAAAATAAGCAATATCATTTATTAGAAAAATTAAAATACCCGGATAATTTAAGACTTTTTATCGGCGATATTAGGGATAAAGAAAGACTTGACTTAGCGTTTGAGGATGTTGATATTGTTATTCATACTGCCGCTTTAAAGCATGTTTCGCTTTGCGAATATAATCCGTTTGAGGCGGTAAAAACTAATATTTACGGCTCGCAGAATATTATATCCTGCTCCATTAAGCATGGAGTAAAAAAAGTAATTGGAATATCTACTGATAAAGCGGCTAATCCGACTAGTATTATGGGCACTTCTAAGTTAATGATGGAAAAATTATTTATTAACGCTAATTATTACGTCGGGAAAAAACCAACTGTTTTTTCCTGCGTTCGGTTCGGTAATGTGGCTTGGGCGAATGGTTCAGTTTTACCGCTCTGGAAAAAACAAGCAAGCGATGAAGGTCGCCTTAAGGTTACAAATAATAAGATGTCAAGATTTTTAATGTCGAAAAAGCAGGCGGCTGAATTAGTATTAAAAGCGGTGCAGCTAACCCAGCAAGGCGAAGTTTTTATTTTAAAAATGCCGGCGATAAAATTAGCTGATTTAGCAAAATTATTTATTTTAAAATATTATCCGGATAAAAAAATAAAGCTAGAAATTATTGGCAACCGCCTGGGAGAAAAAATTCACGAAAGTTTATTTGATGGTAATGATAAAGAAAAGAAAATTTTAGAAGATAATGAAATGTTTATAATTTTACCAAATTTTGAAATATCAAGATTAGTTAAGGTAAAACCAAAAAAGGCAGCTTATTTAGGGTTTAAGGCTGCCCGAAGAGCGAATATTAATAAATACTCATCTTCATTAAATTGTTTAAATACTAGAAAGATAAAAGAAGTTATTTAATTTTTCATAAACTTTTAATGTGTTTATGTGATTTTTCCAGCGCGGCAGAATCTCTTCGAGGAAATTCTGCCGGAGCGGAAAAGAAGTTATTTAATTTATTTTTCATTAGATAAAGGTGAAATATTCTATATTGATCTTTAAATTTGGATACAGGGAGGAAAAATAATGGGCTGGTTTGGATTATCAATTTTATGTATGTTTACTGCCGCAATCATGAATTTTTTAATAACTTCGCAAACAAGAAACGGTGTAAGCGTCCCATTTGCAATGGCAATTATTGCTACTGTATGGCTGCCAAGTTTTATTTTTATGACAAATAAAGTAGGGATTTTTATTGGAAAAACTGATCAAGTAAATATGACGAAGACAGTATTAATTTTAATTTTGGCAGGAATTCTAAGCGTAGTAGTAAATTGGTTGTTATATTCATCAGCTACTAAAGCGCCTAATCCCGGTTTGACTTTTGCAATTGTTGGTTGCCAGGCTGGTTTAGTAGCGTTATTAAGCAATAAATTTTTTGGAACAAGTATTAGTTTAACAAATATGCTTGGAATGTGTTTATGTATTTTAGGTTTATTTTTAATAAAAGCATAAATATTTTTTCAGCAAACAAAGCAGGATTTTATATCCTGCTTTTTTAATACAACTTGAATATGGTAGCCTAGCAGCAGTTTCCCTAACGTTTCAAGGGACTGTAGAAGAATGAAATTGTCTGTGAACGTTCAATGATTGTTCAATGAACGTTCATGAATATATTTAGCCCCCAAAAGCGGTTTAACCGCTTCGTTAACGGTTAAACCGCTAATAACTAATTAAAACTTTATAAAGTTATTAATATTGACAAACTTTATAAAGTTTGATATAATGCTGGTATATGACTATTCCAGAAAAATTAAAAATTATTAAACAATTATCAGATTTAACTCAGGAAAATTTAGCTAAAGAGCTAGGCGTGTCTTTTGCTACTCTAAATAGCTGGATAAATGGCCGGTCAAAGCCGCATAAGAAAAAAATAGAGAGAATAGAGGAATTATTTTCAAGCTATGCAGGCATTACTGACATTGGCGGAGAAAAGATTGCAGTTAAGAAAGAAATAATAAAGAAAAGAAGCAGAAAGTACAAGAATATATTAAGTTTAATTATTAGCAGAATTGATATTTACGATCAGCTTATATTATCATTAACTTATAATACAAACCGAATAGAAGGAAGCACTTTAACCGAAGATGAAACTGCGGCGATAATTTTTCGTAATGAGACAATAGCTAATAAAAATTTAGTTGAACATCTAGAGGCTAAGAATCACCAAACAGCCATAAAATTTTTATTCACTTATTTGAAAAAAGGCAAAATTAATGAAAATTTAATTTTAAAATTGCATAGCTTGCTATTGAATGGAATTAGAGACGACGCGGGCATATACAGGCGCCATGGCGTGAGAATAGTCGGCTCTAATGTCCCTACGGCTAATTATTTAAGAGTTCCAAAATTAATGGCCGCATTAATTAAAGATATTAATAAAAAACAAATTGATATTATCAAGCAGGCAACAATTATTCATAGTAAATTTGAGCAGATTCACCCTTTTTCTGACGGTAATGGCCGTATTGGACGCTTGATACTTTCCGCTATGTTGCTTCTTAATAATTTGCCTCCAGCTATAATTAAAATTAAAGAAAAAAGGCTGTACTTGAATTATTTAAGAAAAAGCCAGCTTGAAAATGATTTTGTTTCTTTAGATGATTTTATTTGCGATGCTATTTTGAATGGATTTAAAATTATAGAGAGTTAGAATAAAACAAAAATAAAGCCTAATACTCTTTTATTTCATTTTTATAAGGGGTCGCGTAGTCTCCTAAGCGAAGAAGGGACTATTACATCATTATATCGTTGCAGAAAAACAAACGTGAACGTTCAATGATTGTTCAATGAACGTTCATCGTATATACGTAAACCAAAAAGCGGCTTAACCGCTAACGAAGCGGTTAAACCGCTGATAACTGACTTTTAAGTTTATCTCCCGCCTCCGCCTAATACGGTAGCAACGGTTTTTAAGATAATAGACAGGTCTAAGTAGATAGATCTGTTTTTTATATAATAGAGATCATATTGTAATTTTTTTAAAGTATCTTCTTGGGACGGACTATGGTATTCTCCGGAAACCTGGTCCCAGCCAGTCACACCTGGCTTAACTAGCATG
This sequence comes from Patescibacteria group bacterium, assembly GCA_043821805.1. Lineage (GTDB taxonomy): Bacteria > Patescibacteriota > Patescibacteriia > Patescibacteriales > CAYMCJ01 > JBDRCJ01. The sequence continues at coordinate 2,332 of JBDRCJ010000023.1, read as the reverse complement.
CGTTCGCGGTAAAAGGGAATGGCTTTTTCCAGCTCTTCTATTAATTCCGGCCTTTCCGGTCTTGGCCCGACAAAACTCATATCACCAAGCGCAATATTAATCATTTGCGGAATTTCGTCTAAACGGGTTTTTCTTAATAATGAACCGAATTTAGTAATCCGCGAATCATTAGCTTTTGTAAATACCCGGTTGTTGTTTTCCTCCCGCATAGTTCTAAATTTTAATAAACTAAATTCTCGATTATTCTGGCCAACTCTTTTACTTAGAAAGAATATCGGACCGCGGCTTTCAAGTTTAATAATAATGCCGATTAGCGGCCAGAGTGGTAGGGTTATTAAAAATATAATAATTGAAAAGGCAAAATCATAAAAACGCTTTAATTGATTAAACCATTGCTTAGAGCCTTCGCTCAAATTTTCTAAAAACCAGAGATGGCCGATTGTTTCTATCGGAATTTTTCCAGTTACTGATTCGTAAAAATTAGGCAAATAAACATAGCTAATTTTCAGGGATAGGCAATTAAATAAAGTAGTTTTTAATTCATCAGACTGGTGCGGATTAGCAGTTAAAACAATAGTAGAAATTTTATAGCGGGTAATTAATCTATTTAATTCTTTAATATTTTTATAAATTGGTAGGTTATTAATATTGTTATTCTTAGATTCATCGCCATCAATTAAAAAGCAGATATTATAGCCGAGATGGGGCTTATTTTTTAATTCATAAATTAATTCGTTAACCCGCGGATTATAGCCGACAAAAGCGAGATTATTTTTCGGCAAATAAGCTTTTAAAGACCAGTTAAAAAATTGCCGCCAGAAATAAAAAAGTACAGCAAAAATCATTACATAAATTAAAAGATTTCTTTTCGGAGCAATATTAACCTGGGGAGTTAAATAGAAAAAGGCAGCAGATAATAAAACCGTAATAACTAAACTACGAGCTGTAAGCTGGAAAAAGCGGACATTATTAACCGCTAGATTTAAATCATAAAGCTTTGAAATATAAAAGATTATTAGCCAAACAGCAAAAATTATAGTAAACGGGCCTAAATGTTCGCTCCAAAGCCCGCTAGTCGGCGTAGCCCAATAACGGATTAATAAGGTTAAATATAGGGATAAATACAGTACTACTACATCTCCGGCTACTAAAATAAATTTTTTTAGATTATTATTCATGTGGCTAATATAACAGAATTTTTAAATAAAATCAAGGTTTGTGGTTGCTTAGAGGTCAATAGATGTTGATATAGGCAGATGCGGGTAAGTAATTATATGGGATGTTTAGGATTATTAGGATTGTTGGGATATTTGGGATATATATTTGTAACGAGTTACGGGTTATGGGTTATGCGAGGCAGCGTTTGACTATTACTTAATTTTATGCTAGTTTATTATATTAATTGTCCTTTGAAAATTGTATTTTTTATATTCTGTTTAACCTTTAACTAAAAGAAAGGGAGGAGAAAAAATGAATACACTTTTTTATGCACGAGACAAAGGGCCAAGTAATTATCTTCTTTTATTGCAGAGTGAATTATTTGAAAGATTAGACTGGCCTGTATGCTCATCATTTTTTCAAATCAGGCAGGCAGAAGAGTTGTTAAATTTTAAACCGAAAATTTTAATTATGAGTTTGACTTCATTAAAAGATAATAACGAAAAAGAGGCAGAAGTTGAGATTATTAGAGAGATAATTAAGCGTGGTCATCTCGTTATTATTATAGCTGATTCTTATGGTACTTGGGGTAGGCGACGGATGCAGAAAATGGCAAAAAAATTATCAGCCATTGTCGCGTCTGAAGAAGAAGTACAACTGGCTAAAGACTGGGGCTATAAGGATGCTATTTATCTTGGTATCCCCCCGCTTTGGCAAGGTTTTGCCGCTACTCCAGCAGCTGATTTTAAAAAGCCAGAAGATGCTCCAGTTATAATGGTAGGCGGGCTTAAAGAAGCTCATCTTACTGACGAAATGCTACAGGCTGTAATATCAGCTATGGAAGAAATTGGTGAAAAATGGTATTTAATTTTTAAACCACATCCAGGCGAAGAAAAAAAAGACGAAGAACGTAGAGCTGAAATTCTTAAGGGAATAAATATAGTTGACACTAACTTTAGATTAGATAATTTATTATCAGTTGTTGATCTATCAATTCATATTGCCGGTGCGACAGCAACAATTATTGCCCCATATTTAAGAGCGCCGGTGATAAGCTATGAAAGTGATGACGCTTTGCATAGCTTGTTTGAAACAATTCCGTTGCCATATTGGCCGCCGTCTCAAATGGGCGCCTGCGCGAAAGCTGATCAGAGTAATATGGCAGATGTTATTG
>JBDRCJ010000022.1:0-2114 GCA_043821805.1 Patescibacteria group bacterium | reverse complement strand
ACCGTTAATTTTCTCACCCTTAATAATTTGTGGTATGTATTCTTTTATCTTTTGCTGGGTAATATTTAGGTAATCAGGAATAAAAAAATTTTCCGGGTCTTCATCATTAATAACAGCGGTTAAATTACATACTTCTTTTATTTTCATGGCGTCAGTATGTTTTATATCTCCAAATTTTAAAATAGTTTTTAAGGCTTTAAGCCAAGTGTGAGCTATAGATTTCCCAGTGACTTTAAAAATTGAATTGTCAGTCGGCCATGAGCAATTTAGTTCATTTAAATCAATTTCGGCTGGGTCTGGGAAGGTCTCGTTTTCACCATAGCTTTCGATATTAAGGTCAAGTTGTTTGATTTTCGTTTTAATTTCCTGGCAATTTTCTTGTTCGGATAAATCAATTAGGGTGACATTATTAATCATTTTAGACAGTGAGTTCGGGTTTATCTCTTTATGTAGAATTTCAGATTTTTTTTCCTGCCATATCTTTTTTAATTCTTCTCCGGATCCGGAACGGTCTTGCCCGCAGACAATAAGATAGCGGATTTTTTTATTGGCCAACAGGTTTCTAATTAAATAATTAATGCCATTTTTGGTATATAATTGGCCAGCCAGACAATATAAATTTTTATCAATATCCTGGATTATTTTATCGCAAATTGTCCAAAGCGTAGCAATCCCGACCGGGGAGTTGGGATTTCCAAGCTTAAGTAAGTCTTTGTAGTAGATGGGCCAGTTATCCATAATTATTTATTATTAGCGCTGAATTTATTTTAACAGATTGCTGTGGGTAGGGCAAATCAGGGAACAGGGAGCAGGGAATATGAAACAGGCAGTAAAAAAACCTCTTAGTTTCTTGTGTAAGCAACTAAGAGGTTGGGGTAATTTATTTTAGTTTTTTAGCTTTAAAAAATTTTTGGCAGCGCGTGCATCGGGTGTCTTGCCCGTAAGTCTGGTTAAAATTTATAGTTTGACAATGCGGACATTGCGTATCACCTATTGGTCTTTCAGTAGACTTTTTTTTTAATAAATTAAGATGCTTCGCGGCCTCTACATCCGAACTCGAGTCTGGTAAAAAATCCATTGCATGCCCTCCTTATGTAAAAATAATTTTTTTGTTCTTTATTCTTTATTCTATGTTCCTTGTTATGAGATTTCAACTTTAATTCCTGGCCCCATACTTGAACTAAGGGAAATATTTCTTAAATAAATTCCTTTAGACTTAATTGGCTTAGCTTTTTTAACTGCTTCCAATATAGTTTCAAAATTTTCCAGCAGTTTTTTATTGTCAAATGAAACTTTACCAATTACCGCGTGAAGATTACCCGTATCATCGTTCTTGAAACTAATTTTCCCTTTCTTAAGTTCAGCTACGGCCTTGGCTGGATTAGGAGTGACAGTTTCATTTTTAGGTGAAGGCATTAGGCCGCGAGTGCCTAAGATTTTAGCGATCTGGCCTAAATTTTTCATCATCGTCGGTTCAGCTACCGCTACTTGAAAATCTGTCTTTTCAGTTTTTTTAATTTCGGCGATTAAATCCTCGCCGCCAGCAAAGTCAGCGCCGGCCGCCTTTACTTCTTTTTCTTTTTCCGGACTAACAAAAGCGGCTACTTTAATAGTTTTGCCTGTACCATGCGGAAGGCTTACGGCGGATCTAACTTGCTGGTCTCCTTTTTTCGGGTCTATGCCTATACGAAAATGCGCTTCCACCGAAGCGTCAAATTTAGTTTTTGAAAGTTTTTTTGTTAAGTCGATAGCTTCTAAAATAGGATAAGTTTTTAACTTATCAAAATCGATTTTTAGCGTCTTCTGTTTTTTGCTTTTAGATTTTTTATCTTTTGTCATATTTTCGTGGTGCGGATGAGGTGATTTACGATTTCCGAATGTCGATTTTCGATTTATTTAAAAATTCAATCGTCGATCGTCAATCGAAAATTACATCCTCTCCCACAAAGTTAATTATTATATTAATTATTTATTTAAAATTTTATAGCGGGAGTAGGTATTTTGATATATAATCCTCCTTTCCCTCCCGCTATTTTTTTAGGAATGGATCATCTCCACGAAATTTAACATGCCCTTTATATTTCCTATAGCTAAAATTCGTGTACCACTCAGAC
>JBDRCJ010000021.1:0-13281 GCA_043821805.1 Patescibacteria group bacterium | reverse complement strand
ACTATTAAAAGTGCATTTGCTGGCCCAGGTTTCAACTTTTAAATTTTTTCTGTCTGAGCCAATAGCTTCACCCTGGGCATTAACTAACCAGAGCATTGGCTTTAAATCATTGCTGCTCGTGTAGACGCTGTAAATTAATTTATCTCCTTTAGTTGACCAGAGCGGTTCAAAACCTCTTCCCTCAATAACAGTAGATTTAAAGTTCTCATTATTTAAACCAACAAAAAATACTTCCTGGCGGTCAAAATCAATTCCCTCTGTGTACATGGCGATAATTTGGTTATTTGGCGACCAAGAAGGATAAACAGTCTCGTCTTTGTCTCCTAACGCTTCAATTATTCTTGATTTTGAACCATCTTCGTTAGAAACTGCTAACCAGCGGTTACCTTCGTCAAGGCCAATACTTTTTAATACTAATTGATCTCCATTAGGCGAAAAATCAAATTCTTCCCAATGTTTTGGTAAAGTAACTTGTTTATCAGCCATAAAATCATAAACAATATTTGAGCCGTCCGGGTATTCAAGGATAGCTTTATTTTTATTTGGTGACCAAGTAATATTTTCTACGTTATAAAAGGTTTTATCGGATAGAGCGGTAATTTTTCCGTCTTGATTTATTTGGTAAAATTTGCCATCAGCAAGATTATAATATTGAAGACTTGCCCCGTTACTACTTAAAGTAGGGCTAAGGCTTGGTAGGTTATTAAGGGTAGTAGTTTGGGTTAAACCGCCATTAGCTTTTTGGCTAATTTCAGGTATTATTTTAGTTGTTTCCCCTGGTAATTTTTCCGAGCCAGTCGGGGTAATAATCTGGCCAGTGCCGGCCGGTGAAACTGGCAAACCAGTCGAAGTAGTTGTTGATATTGATTCGGGCGTTTGCGGAGTCGGAGCGGTTGGTTTAAAAAAGAAAAGATAGAGCGTATAACCTAGGATTAAAACAATCGTTATAAAGCCAACGATTAGTAAAATTTTTTTATATTTTATAAATAAGTCCATAAATTTTTTTTATATTTAAATTTATGTTATAATATATACAGGCAGTGGACAACTTTCTATTAATAAAAACCTGTAAGTTTTAAAATTAGTTATAAGTTAGGGCAGGTATTTTAGGTTATATGTAGTTATATGCAGTTTAAGAATTTATCATTTTAATATTTACTTATATTAACACATATAAATATTATATAATATATTAGAATAAACTACAATAAAAATGAATTAAATTAAATAAAAATTAGTGTTATTCATTAATTGAGTTTTTGAATTTATTTTTTTAATTCATTAATAAAATTCCATGGGATTTTTTTCTTCGAATAAAAGCTATTTAGGTATTGATATCGGTAGCACTAGCGTTAAATTAGTTGAGCTAAAAAAAGATAAAGGAGTTTTGCACTTAGTTACTTATGGTTTTACTGAATTTAGTAAAGATATCGAGAAAACTGATTGGTTGAATGACTATAAATATATGGCAAGAATTATTAGAAAGGTCTGGCAGGAAGCTAACGCTACTAGCCGTTTGGCTGTATCGGCTTTACCGACTTTTTCAGTTTTTTCCTCAATTTTAAACTTGCCGAATATTAATGAGAAAGAAATTGATTCAGCTATCCATTGGGAAGCAAAGAAAGTTATTCCTTTACCCTTAGAGGATATGGTTTTGGATTGGAAAATTATTCCCTCAACGAATGAAAATAATAAAAAGAGCAATAAAATATTATTAACTGGTGCGCCGAAAAGTTTAGTAAAAAAATATATTAATATTTTTCAAACAGCAGAAATTAGCTTGCTTAGCCTGGAAACTGAAACTTTTTCTTTAATTAGATCGCTAATCGGCAATGATAAATCAACAATTATGGTTGCTGAACTCGGAGCTAACACAACAGATATTTCAATTATAAGTAATAGTATTCCGGTCTTAAACCGTAGTATTGATGTTGGCGGGGTAACTATTACTAAAGCTATTAGTAATAACCTTAATATCGGCCGAGAAAGGGCCGAGCAGTTTAAGCATGATTTAGGGCTAAATTTAATAAAAGAGGAAGAAGAAGTAATTCCGAAAACTATTATTGAGGCGATTAATCCGGTAATTAATGAAATTAAATACATGCTTAACTTATATCAAGATAAAAATAATAAAAAAGTTGAAAAAATTATTTTATCGGGCGGTTCAGCTTTGTTGCCTAACTTTTCAGATTATTTAGCAAAAATATTAGATATAAATGTTATTGTCGGTGATCCATGGGCAAGAATTTCCTACCCGGTTGATTTAAAGCCAGTATTAAAGGAAATCGGACCGATGTTTTCTGTCGCAGTTGGCTTAGCGATTAGAGAGATTGAATAAAAAATGTTTAGCTACTGTATTTATGTATTTTTTTCAATATTAAATTAGTTTATATTTTCGAACTCTTAAATTCAATTACTTATTGTTTTAATTTATGGATATTAATTTTTTGCCTAAAGATACAAGAAGAAAAAAAAGACGTAAAAAAGAGAAAAATTTTGTTATTTGGTCTAAGCCGAAAAATATAAGCAAACCAAATAAGGTTGTGGTTGAATTAAAAGAAGAAAAAAAAGTATTACCGAAAAATGAAGAAAAAAAAGGCATAAATAAAATATATAATATTTTCAAAAAGGGAAAGCAGATAGATTTAATTGATCGTAAAAAAATTAAAGCTTCGAGAAAAGAAGTGCTAAAAACCATCCGTGAAGAAAAAAAATTAGGGATTAAATTAAAACCAAAGCCGGAAGTGAAAAAGGAATCAATAAAAATAAAGCTACCCAAAGATAAGAAAGGGCTTTTAAGTAGGTTAAAAAGCTTATTCAATATAAGAGCAAATAGAAAAAAGATAATTAAAGATAAAATAGAAGAAGAAAAAGAAAAAACAGAAAAGAAGATTATTTATCCTCGAATTCAGCCAGAAAAAATTTTAGAAAAGAAAGAAGAAATAAAGATTGAACCAGAAAAGAAAGAAGTCGAAATAAAAGAGGCTAAAGAAGAAAAAGAAATTATCAAGACAGAGAAATCGCCAAAGTTTCAGCCGGAAGAAATTAAGGAAGAGAAAGTAAGAAAAGCAGAAAAAATAAGCTTTAAAAAACCAAATAAAGAGTTAGGATTAGCTCATAATAAGTGGATAAAGTTTTTTAAAAAATTTTTTAGTAAAGAAAAAGAAAAAAAGGAAGCAATAGTAAAAAACACGGAAACTAAAGGTGAGTGGCAGGCATCGGAAATATTAGAAACGAATTTAATTAAAGGCGAATTATATCGTTTTTTTGATTGGCAAAAAAATATTATTATTTTATGCCTTTTTATATTTCTATCTTTCGTTTTATTGGGCAGTACTTATTTTGGTTTTATTTATTGGGGAGAAAAAAGGAAGCAGGAAGTAAAGGAAATTGCTGATAAAATTAACCTGGTGGATGAGGAAATAGCTCGAGCAGAAAAAGAAATAAGCGGCGTATTAATTTTTAAAGAAAGATTAGCCTTAGTGAAAATTCTGCTTGATGGGCATATTTATTGGACAAACTTTTTTGATTTATTAGAGGATAATATTTTAGAAGACGTTTATCTTAAAGACTTTTCCGGAGATTATAAAGGAGTTTATTCTATTCCAGCAGTAGCGAAAAATTTATATTTAATAGAGCTGCAAGTAAAAAAATTTTTGCAATCTGAGTATGTAATTGACGCTAGTGTTAGCGGAGCTGAGGTGACTTATAATGAGGATAATGTAACAGGTAATGTTAACTTCCAGATTGATTTAACTGTCGACCCTTTATTATTTACGAAATAAGAGCTGTTAATTTAATATAAATATTTACATTTTATGGAAGAAAAAAAACCAGGGGACAAAAAAGAAAAAAGTAAAACAGCCGAAAACGAAATCAAAAGAAAAGTAGTTTATTTTTTATTTCTATATTTTAAGTGGCTAGTTATATTAATTGCCGGTTTTATATTAATATTGGGCATTATTTTTTTTATTATTCCTAAATATAATGAAATAAGAGAATTTGTTAGAGAAAATGAAGGAAAAAATATAAGCGATTTGCACGAAGCGACAAACTATTTAGAAAAACTTAATGATTTAATCACAGTTTATCAAAAAATTGATCCAGTTGATATTGAAAACATAAAGTTAATGTTGCCGGAAGAATATATAAAAGAAGATTTATTTACTGAGTTAGAGTCAGTTATTACTAAAAATGGCTTATTGGTAAAGTCAATTGTTATTAGCGAACCAGAGGAGGAGACTATAAATAACAACCAGGGCAGAAAAATAAATGAAAGCCAAACAACCAGGCCGAGTTTACCAAAGGATATTAAAAAAATAAAAATAAATTTGACAGTCGTCGGTACAAATTATTTTAGCTTTAAAAATCTTCTTAAAGCCTTAGAAAAAAATTTAAAAATTATTGATATTACTAACTTAGAGTTTAGCCCAGAAGGAGAAACAATAAGCTTAGAATTAGAAACTTATTATTTAAATAGCCAGGATTAATATTTATTATTCGTTGATAATTTATTAGATATGCTTGCCTTAAAAAAAATTGGACAAAAAAAATTAATTATTTATCTTATTATTATTACATTTATGTTTTCCGGCACTGGATTTTTTATTTATAAAAATTATAAATTAACTTCAAAAAGTGGAGAGGCGATAATGGAATTAACGGCTGAATACGACAATAACAAGTATGAATTAGATAGATTAAATTCTATTACTAATAAAAATCTTAAAGATCTACCGAACCAAGATTTAGAAAAAAAAGCTGAGGAAAATATGGAAAAGAAAGTTATTGCAGAACAAGCAAGACTAAACCAGTTAATAGATTTAAGTTTATTAGAAGATGAAAAATATAAAAAATTACAAAATAACCCCATAATTTTAAAAACTGTTCCAGCCGGAAAAAACAACCCTTTCCAAGCATTTTAATTTAAAAATAATTTTATTTTATGGATAAGCAGGAAGCATTGCTTAAAAAATTGATTGATCAGAAATTCATTACTAAAGAGGAAAGCAAAAGTTATCGATTTCTCGCTAAAGAGCAGAAGAAGGATTTAGTTGATATTTTAGTTGAGCAAGGGAATATTGATACTGGAAAAATTTTTAAGTTAAAAGCGGAAACCTATAATCTTAACTATGAAAATTTATTAGATAGAGATGTAGAAGATAAAGTTCTTAATATAATTCCAATTGAGGCGGCAGAAAATTATCGAATTATTTGTTTTGAAAAAGCCGGTAATAAAATAAAGATAGGCATTGTTGACCCGGAGAATTATAAAGCAATTGAAGCGGTAAATTTTTTAGCAAAAGAAGAAAATTTGCAGGTTGAATATTACCTTATTTCCGAATTAAGTTTCGCTAAAGTATTTAAACAGTATAAAAATTTAGAACAAGAAGTTTCCTTTGCTTTAAAAACCAGAGAGGAAGTAGAAAAAGTGGAACAAATAGCAAAACTAGATAAAGTAAAAGACATGGAAGAAATAACCAAAACCGCTCCGGTAGCGAAAATTGTGTCAGTTATAATCCGGCATGCGGTTGAAGGTCGAGCCAGCGATATTCATATTGAGCCAATGCGGAAAGATAGTCGAGTCCGTTATCGCATAGACGGAGTTCTTCATACTTCTTTAGTTTTACCAAAAAACGTTCATAATTCAATTATCGCTCGCATTAAAGTTTTAGCAAGTTTAAAATTAGATGAAACTAGAATTCCCCAAGATGGAAGAATTAGGCTAGTAATTAATGAAAAAAATATTGATTTTCGAGTTTCAATTTTACCCTTAGTCGGTGAAGAAAAAGCAGTGATGCGGATTTTAGATGTTAGCAAAGGGGCTCCGAAATTAGAGGATTTAGGATATCAGGGCCGAGCTTTAAAATTAATTAAAGAAAACATAAAAAAGACTAATGGCATGTTTTTAATTACTGGCCCGACTGGTTCAGGAAAATCTACTACCTTATTTTCAGTCTTAAATATGCTTAATAAAGATGGTGTAAATATCTCAACCCTAGAAGATCCAGTTGAATATTTTATTATGGGGGTTAATCAATCGCAAGTAAGGCCAGAAATTGACTTTACTTTTGCTAACGGTTTGCGTTCTCTTTTAAGGCAAGATCCGGATATTATAATGGTAGGCGAGATCCGAGACAGTGAAACCGCTGAATTAGCAATTCATGCTAGCTTAACTGGTCATTTTGTTTTATCAACCTTGCACACTAACAGCGCCATCGGTGCGATTCCTCGGCTTTTAGATATGGAAGTTGAATCATTTCTTTTAGGCTCAACTTTAAATATTGTAGTAGCGCAAAGATTAGCTAGACGCATTTGTTCTAACTGTAAAAAGGAAGAAAAGTTACCAAGCGATATTTTAGCAGATATTGCCAGCGAATGGCAAAAAATTCCGAAAAGCATTATAACTAGCTCTAATTTAAAAATTCAGGATATAAAAGAAGCTGTTTATTATAAGGGAGCTGGTTGCCCTCGATGCGGTAATTCAGGTTATGCCGGTAGAGTAGCAATCGTCGAAGCGCTTGAAGTAAATGATAAAATAAAAGAAATGATCATGAGCGAAGGAAAAATTCTTAAACTTGAAAATGTTTTGAAGGATCAGGATTATACTACCATGAAACAAGACGGTATAATAAAAGTTGTCCAAGGCTTCACTACCATGGAAGAGCTGTTAAGAGTAACTAGGGACTAGGGACGAAGAATGGCGATTGACGATTGACGAATGTCGATTAAAGAAATTTGAAATTTGATATTTATTACTCGATTGCTCAATTGCTCAATTGTTATATTGTTAAATGTTTTTTATTTTGTGTTTTGTGTTACATGTTATGAGTTACGAGACGTTTGTTCCATATTCTTTGTTTTTTGTTAAAATGTTTAAATTTTTTTAATTATATATTACGTATATCATGCCTAGTGTTGCATGTTGTATGTTAGATAAAATTTTTATGGCAAAAAATAAAAAAGAATTATTACCAGCGAAGAAAAGAGGAAATGAAACCATAAAGATATTATTAATAGAAGACGATCCTTTTTTATTAAGTATGTATACTAGTAAGTTTGAAATTGAAAATTTTCAGGTTGTAGATGCTGAAGACGGCGAAAAAGGCTTAAAAGTAGCGGCTAGAGAAAAACCTGATATTATATTATTAGATATTCTTTTACCAAAAAAAGATGGTTTTGAAGTTTTAAAAGATTTAAAATCAAACGCTGGGCTAAAGCATATTCCGGTTATATTATTAACTAATTTAAGCCAAAAAGATGAAGTTGATAAAGGATTAGCTTTAGGAGCGGTTGATTATTTGATTAAAGCTCATTTTATGCCTTTCGAAGTAGTGGAAAAAATAAAAAAAGTAATTGGCAGCAATTAATATTAATAAGCATTAATTATGGAAGTACCATCAATTTTTATTAATCGAATTTTAGCTGAATCAGCTAAAAAAAGCGCTTCTAGTTTACATTTATCAGTCGGTAGTGTGCCAATAATAAGAACAAGCGGAGAACTTAACTCATTAGATAGTGAAAATATATTAACGGTTACAGTTATAGATAAAATTATTGAATCCTTATTAGAAGAAAATGAGCTGGCGCATTTAAAAAAGGAAAAAGAAATTACCGTAGTAAAAAATATTGCCGGAAATTTTCGTTTTCGGATAAATATTTTTTACCAGAAAGATTTGCCTTCAGTTTCATTTAATTATATTAGCGGCCAGATTAAAAAAATAGAAGAATTAGACCTGCCCAAGGCCTTTAATAAAATACTTAATTTGAATTCTGGGCTAGTAGTTATCGCTGGGCCGAACGATTCAGGAAAGACAACTACGGCTGCAACTTTTATTGAAGAATTGAATAATAATGAAAAAAGGTATGTTATTACCTTAGAAAATCCGATTGAGTATTTGTTTGTTAATAAAAAAAGCATTATTGAACAAAGGCAAATTGGCCGTGATGTAGAGAATTATAATGAAGGGATAAATCATTCGCTAAATGAGGATGTAGATTTAGTCTATATTGACGAAATAAAAGATGAGTTTAACGAAACAATTCAAAATATATTAGAGTTAGCTTCTGGGAATTCTTTGGTAATTTTAGAAATGAACGCTGATAGCTCTTTGCGGGTAATAGAAAAAATTATTGTTGCTTTAAGTAAAAAAACCAGCCTTGAAGCCGCTCGTTTTAATTTAGCCGATACATTAGTAGCGATAGTTGTTCAAAAATTAATACCTAGCCGCGGCGGCGGCCAAGCGTTAGTGGCTGAAGTATTAATTGTTAATTCGGCTATTAAGTCGCTAATTAGAGAAGGGAAAATTTACCAAATTGAAAGTATTATCCAAACTTCGCGGGAAGAAGGAATGATAAGCATGGCCAGGGCGATTGCTGAGCAGGTTAAAGCAGGAAAGATAAACCAAACAGAGATAGAGAAATTAAAATTAAATAGTTAGCTATTATTACCTGCGAGATATTTTTAGCTAATTAACCAAGAGAACAAAACTACAATAACTAATACTTTTTTATGCCAATTTTTAAATATAAAGCTCTTGATGCGGATAAAAAAAAGACCGAAGGCTTAATTGAGGCAGCTAACCAAAATACAGCCGTCGATATTTTAGCTGAAAAGAATTTATCAATTTTATCATTAGAGTTAGAGTCCTCTGGTAAAAAAAGAAATTTTTTAGCTATTTTAAATCGGATTAAGGCTAAGGATATTGTAATTTTTTCCCGACAATTCTCAGTAATGATTTCGGCCAACGTCGCCTTAGTGCAGGCTTTAAAAATTATTGAAGATCAAACGGATAATATTCGTTTAAAAATGATTATTTCAGAGGTCGCCGACGAAGTAGATAGCGGCTCACGCTTATCTGAATCGCTAGAAAAAAGATCTGATGTTTTTTCCGATTTTTATATAAATGTTATTAAATCAGGCGAGACTTCCGGTAAATTAGATGAAGTTTTAAGATATTTAGCTGATGAAATGGAAAAAGATTACGATATGACGAGTAAAATTAAAGGCGCGATGATATATCCAGCGTTTGTCTTTTTCGGCCTAGGTGTTGTCGGGGTTGTTATGATGGTTTTTGTTGTGCCTAAATTAACTGAAATTTTAGTTGAATCCGGAGTCGAACTGCCGGTTACTACCCGGATGCTAATCGGCACATCTGATATTTTATCTAGTTATTGGTGGTTATTAATAATTATAGCTGGCGGTATAATATTTGGTTTTAAGTATTATTTAAAAACACCTTTCGGCCGAAGATTTTTTGATTTTATTAAGCTAAAAGTGCCGATTTTCGGTAAATTATTCCAGCGAATTTATTTAGTCAGGTTTACCCGCTCGATGAATACTTTAATAGTCGGAGGAGTGGCAATAACCAAAAGCTTAGAAATTGCCGCAGACGTTGTTGGTAACGAGATCTATAAGGAGTTAATAAAGAAAACATCTAAGGCAGTCGAGGACGGCGATTCAATTTCTAGTGTTTTTATTAATAGTAAGGAAATTCCTGGCATGGTTTCACAGATGATGAGTGTTGGAGAAAAAACCGGCAAACTTGATGTGGTCTTAGAAAAAATAACTGATTTTTATACTCGGGAAATAAATAATGTTGTGGCTAATTTAATGACTTTGATGGAGCCGATTATTATGTCGGTTATCGGCGTAGCGGTAGGTGTTATGGTCGCGGCCATTATTTTGCCTATGTATAATTTAGCCAGTGCTTATTAATTAATTCACAGTAGTTAAGCATTTAGATAGTATAGCTTATTTTAAAGTAAATTATGATTTGCTTGCTAACAAACTGTATACCCCCACGAATTACAAATGCCGTACAAATTTACAAATTTCATTTTATACGTCTTACTAATATTTGTAAATTCGTATGGGATTTGTAATTAGTGGGAAATTAATTATAAATATAAGATGATATTTAATTAAAATAAGTTAAGTTTTACTACCGCCTAAGATTTGCTAATAAATATTTTAAATTTTTTTGTGAATATTTATAAAATATGGTATAATTGTGGATAAGTAGTTTTAAAAATAATAATTTTAAATATTAATAAATTAAACATTTCTTTAGTGGTTTTCTTAATTCCTAGGATTAAGATAACGACTTTAGGCTATTTGAGGGGAGGTGAAATATGAAAAAACATAAAGGTTTTACATTAATTGAGTTATTGGTAGTGATCGCGATTATTGGGTTATTATCAACCTTAGCCGTAGTCGCTCTAAATAATGCTAGACAGAAGTCAAGAGACGCTAGACGCATTGCGGACATAAAGCAGATTGTAACTGCCTTAGAATTATACTTTAACGACACTAACCTTTATCCAATAGAAGCAGCAGCAGTTACTTTAGGCACTTCACCTAATGATTGTTTAGATGAAGATGGACTAGTTGATACCTGTGATGCGGGAGGTACAACTTATATGGGCCAAGTTCCAGCATCCCCAACACCGCCTACAGGATATGTATATACTTACGAAATTTCAGATGGCACTACTTACGACATTAGCTTTGGACTTGAAGGTGCAACTGGCGGTTTAACTTGCGCAGCTTATACCACCACTTGTTGTACGGCAACTCCTACCGGTTTTTCCTGTTCCTAAATTTATAACCAGAATATAAAAATTCCCCTGATATTCAGGGGAATTTTTTTATGTTATAATTAATAATACGAATTACAAATTAGTTACGAATATATAAGTACAAGTCTAAAAAAATTTAAAGAAAATATGTAAGTTTAATTTTATTATGGAATATTTAATTTTATTTTTTTTATTAATATTTGGTTTAATTATCGGCAGTTTTTTAAATTGTCTTATTTGGCGTTTACATAAAAACGAAAGCCTTTTAGATCGGTCATACTGCCCAAAATGTAAGCAGATGATTGTTTGGTATGATAATATCCCTGTTTTAAGCTTTATTTTACTTAGGGGAAAATGCCGGCAATGTCAGGAAAAGATATCATGGCAATATCCGATTGTCGAGCTAATTACAGGCTTACTTTTTTTAATAGCATTTTATATAAATGTTAAATTATTTTATCTTAGCCAAGGAAATCCGTTAACTGGAGGATTAGATTTCGGATTTATTCTTAATTCTAAATTCTTAATTCTGAATTTAAAAGATTTTTTTATAATTGCGGTAATGATAGTAATATTTATCTATGATTTAAGATGGTATTTAATTTTAGATAGCATAACCCTGCCGGCTAGCGCCTTAGTCTTAGTTTTTAATTTAATCTTAGGCATAAGTTGGTTTAGTTTACTTATTTCAGCTATAATTGGTATAAGCTTTTTTTTAATCCAGTTTTTAATTTCCCGCGGTAAATGGATTGGGGGCGGCGATATTAGGCTGGGCTTGTTAATGGGTTTGGCTCTTGGTCGGTATGACCTATTAATTTTAGCTATAATTTTAGCTTATTTTGCTGGTTCAATTGTTGGCCTTTTTTTAATTTACACTGGCAGAAAAGAATGGGGAGGAAAAGTGCCATTAGGAGTTTTTCTAACTTTCGCTACAATAATTTCTTTATTTTGGGGGAGTGAGATTATAAATTGGTATTTAAGTCTATTTTAGTTGTTAAAATTTAAAAAGTTTAGTATAATAGTAAATATATAAGATTATTATAAATCCTGGGTATCGTGGTGCAAATACTGCGTATATGGTGTTAGTGTTTGCAGACTTAGTATTTATTAGTTAATTTGCATTATTAATTATGAAAGATAACATTATTACTGGTTTAGACATTGGTTCAACTGCCATCCGCTTAGTTGTTGGTCAGAGAATTAATGATGGCGAAGGAGAAAAGCTACAAATTATCGGCGCCACCGCTGTCCCATCCGAAGGAGTAAATAAAGGGTTGATTACCAGCATTGAAGATGCGACTTCTTCAATTTCTGCCTGCTTAGAAAAGGCGGAAAGATTAATCGGAGTGCCGATTAGTAGTGTTTGGGTTAGCATAAACGATCCGCATGTTAAATGTGTTAGAAGTCGGGGAGTAGTAGCGGTTGGTAAAAGTGATGGTGAAATAAGCGAAGATGATATTGAGCGGGCGATTGAAGCCGCTCGCGCAATGTCCGTTCCGCCAAATTATGAAATTATTCACGTTATCCCGGTAAAATTTACGGTTGATAGTCAGGAAGATATAAAGGATCCGATTGGAATGAGCGGAATAAGATTAGAAGTTGATACCATAATTATCCAGGGTTTGTCCAGCCAGATAAAAAATTTAACAAAAACCGTCTATCGGACTGGCTTAGATATTGATGATTTAGTTTTGTCTCCCTTATCATCGGCCGAAGCAGTCATTAGCTCTAAGCAGAAGGAATTAGGCGTAGCAATCGTAGATATTGGGGCTTCGACCACTGGCCTGGCTGTTTATGAAGAGGGCGAGCTTCTCCATACTGCGGTTATTCCGATCGGCTCCGAGCATATTACTTCTGATGTGGCGATTGGCTTAAGATGCCCAATAAATTTAGCGGAGAGGATTAAAATTGAATTTGGCAGCGCTAGACCAGAACAATTTACTAAAAAAGACGAGGTTGATGTCAGCCAATTAGCCCAAGAAGAAGAGGTTGATGATGATATTAATTTAGTTTCGCGAAAATATGTTGCGGAAATTATTGAAGCGCGGGTAGAAGAAATATTTGCTAAAGTAGACGATGAGTTAAAAAAGATTGATCGCTCGGGCATGTTGCCAGCAGGAATTTTTTTAATTGGCGGCGGAACAAGATTAACCGATATAGTTGATGTTGCTAAGAAAAAATTGCGTTTGCCTGTTGTGATTGGAACGGGCAAAAATATAAATACAGTTATAGATAAAGTACAGGCACCAGAATTTTTAGCCGCCCTAGGCTTAGTAATTTGGGGGGATGAGTTAACCGGCCGAAGAAAAGGATTTAATATAAATTGGCCAGGCGGAGCGGCCGTAGATAAAACAGTTGATAAAATGAAGAAATGGTTCTCGTCTTTAATCCCATAGTTTTATTTTATTATTTGTATTAATAGCTGCCCGAAAGGGCAGTTTTTTATTTTTATTCATTATAGTTCGGCCATATTTTGAAGAGGCAGTAAAAGAATAAAAATAAATTTTTTAAAAACGCAAAAAATTTATCTGTACAAAAAATTTATACACTTGCGATTTATCGCCTCTTGCATTTATTTTTTAATTATTATAAAATAAAATTAGTTACTTAGTTAACTTATTATTTAGTTTACTTGGTTACTCATAAATTTATTACTAATCAACTATAAATATATGCCAGAAGTAAAACCAGCCGCGGAAA
>JBDRCJ010000020.1:0-3207 GCA_043821805.1 Patescibacteria group bacterium | reverse complement strand
GTTTTTCGGAGTAGGTTATACTTTACTTTGGCTCGCCCAGTTCGGTAAGCAAGTAATCCAGATAAGAGAACTAAAAAAAAGAAATAATAATATAACAGTTGTAACTAATTAAAAATTGTTCTTTAAATAAAAAAAGAGGCTAACAAGATGTTAGCCCCGTGGAGGTTGGAAGTTAAAACTTGCGACCCGTTAGTCTTTCAATGGCTTCAGCTAATACTTTAGCGTGATCAAAAGCCATCAGGAAAGGACCTTCCATAATTTTACTGATTGAAACCCAGCGTGGTTTTTGCGCTTCATTGGATTCGTTTAGTTCGCCTTCCTGGTATTCTGCCAGAAAGTTTAAAGTGACCGTAGGGGTATCTTGGGCTAAGATTCCTGTGTCAACCGCACCCTTTTTCGGATCCCAGTAGTGGCAATTTTTTGGAGCGCTGGTTATTATCGGATTATCTTTCTGCAATTTTGCAGTTATTTTTCCGACCTCTTCTTTTACTTCGCGGTTAGCAGTATCATAGACGGATCTGTCTTTGCCGACTCTAGAATCAAAGAATCCGCCGATTGTTGCCATGGGCAATCCATCTTGTCCCCATTGGCAAGGCGTACCTCGATTTGCGAATAAGAATTCAAGCTCGCCTCTATCATTTCGGTAGATAATTTTATCAGCAGTTGTACAGGCTATTCCGGGTAAATTTAAACCGTAAACACCCGAGATCCAAGTATCAAGAAGTTTTTGCCTGGCAGTTTCATTCATCTTTCTGATTGGTTCTTGGAGTGCAGAATCTTGTACTACTGCCATGAAATCGTTAATTACTTTTTGATCAACTGCCATCATTTCTTTCATTAGTTTTTTTACACCCAGCCAGTTGTTTTCTTTAATCAAATTCACTAGTAATTGCTGATTAAATGTATACATCTTTCTCTCCTTTTCAGTTAGAGGTTAATCATAATTACTTAATTACCTATTTTAAAACGAACAATTAAGATAATAAAATAACAATAAATTTATAAAAAGTCAATCCCCAGACAAAAAATTATTAATATGTTAACAAAAACTGCCGTAATATTAGCAGCAGGACAAGGAGGTAGGTTAGATAGTTCAGACAGTCCTAAACCCTTAGTTAAGGTTGGGCATAAGCCAATGATTATCCATAATATTGAGCATCTACAGCAAGCCGGAATAGAAGAAATTTATATCGTCATCGGCTATCGGGGGGAAGAGATAAGAAAAGAGCTGACTAACAATCCTGATGTGACTGCTCGCCTTAATTATATTGAACAGACTGACGCGAGCGCTAAAGGAATGTTAAATTCAGTTTTGTCTTTAGTCGGCAAGGTAGAGGGCCCTTTTTTCTTAACCATGGCTGATTTAATTTTAGAAAATAACCCTTACCCCTTGTTTCATGACATTAAAACTAATTTTGAGGATAACAGCATTTTAGCTTTAGTCAGCACTGACAAGGGCCAGATTGAACGGTCAGCCGGCTTATCCAGAGTAATTATAAATAATGAAAAAATAACTTCGGTTGGCCGCGACTTGCCATACTATAGCGGCTTGCAGATAGGAATTTATTATTTTAAAGCCAGTGCCTTAGAGATGCTAAAAGAGTATCAGCGCACTAATCCGGAAATTGATGATTTTGATGAGATGCTTGATATAGTAGCTAAAGAAAATAAATTAACCCCGGTAATTTACAGCCAAGGTGAATGGTTTGATGTAAATATTCCTTCTACCCATATTCGAGCCGAGATTTTTATGCGGAAGTTGAAAGAAGTTTCTATTATTCCGAAAAGCCGAAGCGCGATGCAGGAATTTAGTGAATTTTCTTCATTTAAGCGAGTTAAAAATTTAGAAACGAAAATATTAATTGAAGCTGGAATAATTAATCGGCTTAAAGAAGTAAGAATAATTCCGGAAAGCATGGCTGATTCCCCGCATTATCTTTTAACTGATACGGTTGTAGATAAGCTGTATGGCGAGATTGCTTTAAATGGTTTGCTTAATGCCGGATATAAAGTAAGAAAAATTGTAATCCCGACAGGAGAAGAAACAAAAAATTTAACCCAATATGAAAAATTAGCTGATGAGATATTTTCTTATGGAATAGATGAGCATTCAATAATAATTAGCTTAGGCGGGGGAGTAATAAATAACATAGCTGGTTTTTTAGCTTCTACGCTGTATCGCGGGATTGGTTTAATTCATATTCCGACCACGATGATGGCCCAGGTTGACGCAGCAATTGATTTTAAGCAGGCGGTTAATTCTACTAAAGGAAAAAATTTATTCGGCAGCTATTATCCGGCCATGTCTATAATTATTGACCCAAAAGTTCTTTTATCTTTAGACGAGCGCCATATAAATAACGGAATAGCCGAAGCAGTTAAACATGCGATTACCCAGGATAGAGAATTTTTAAATTACTTAGATAATAATTTTGATAAATTTAGAGACATTAATTTTTTAGAAGTAGTTATTAGAAAAACAATAGAATTAAAAGTGCCTTTATTAGACGGGGACACGAAGGAGGATTTTAATGAAATGCTTCCTCAATACGGGCATGCAGTTGGCCATGCGGTTGAGCATTTATCAGCTTATGAATTATTGCATGGCGAGGCTACCGCGATAGGGATGTGCGTAAGCGCGGAAATTGCTAAGCTATTACATATCGGAAGCGTTGAGGCAGTTCAAGAACATTATTTAATTTGCGAAAAATACAAATTGCCGACAATCGTTCCTGATAACATGGCTGCCGATGATATTATTAATACTATTCGTTATGATAAGCATTATTTAAAAGGCAATCCGCACATGGCGCTAGTAAAGGAAATCGGCCAGACCTGGCATGATAAAAATATTTATAGCTTGCCGATTGATTATGAAATATTAAAAAAAGCGATAAATATTAACAAGGAGAGAAAACAATTAAATTTAAAAGGTCGGAAGGAGGAAAAGGTAATGGCAAAAAACATAATTGTTACTGGGGGCAGTAAAGGCATCGGTAAAGCGATTGCGAAAAAATTATTAGAACAAGGCTACCATGTTTGTATTTGCGCGCGCCATGAAGATGAATTAAAAAGAGCAACTGAAGAATTGTCAGCTTTTGGGCAGGTAGACAGCTTTGTATTAGATTTAGCCAGTAGAGAAGCGGTGGAAAATTTTATCTTTAATTGGGATCAGCCGCTTTACGCCTTAGTTAATAATGCCGGCAT
>JBDRCJ010000019.1:0-7564 GCA_043821805.1 Patescibacteria group bacterium | reverse complement strand
GCATCCTTGCCTGCAGCCTACTTTTCATGTTCAGCACTCGCAGGCTAGGAAGCCTTGCTCGAACTGTTGCTGCCAGGCATCCTTGCCTGCAGCTTTGTTTGCCAAGTTTGTATCTCGCAGGTTAGGAAACCTAGCTCGAACTGTTGCTGCCAGGCATCCTTGCCTGCAGCCTACTTTTCATGTTCAGCACTCGCAGGTTAGGAAACCTAGCTCGAACTGTTGCTGCCAGGCATCCTTGCCTGCAGCCTACTTTTTATGTTCAGCACTCGCAGGTTAGGAAACCTAGCTCGAACTGTTGCTGCAAGGCATCCTTGCCTGCAGCCTACTTTTCATGTTCAGCACTCGCAGGTTAGGAAACCTAGCTCGAACAGTTTAACCATGTTGCTGCAAGGCATCCTTGCTTGCAGCTTGCCTGCCATGTTCAGCACTCGCAGGATAGGAAGCCTTGCTCGAACTGTTGCTGCCAGGCATCCTTGCCTGCAGCCCTCTTTTCATGTTCAGCACTCGCAGGCTAGGAAGCCTTGCTCGAACGGTTTATATTTTATCAACTAAATCATCAACCTGCTTATATAAAGTTTCAAGAGTATCTTCATTAATTACCGTATAATTTGCCATTGCGATCGGGTTTGCTTGGGTTAAATTTATAATTTGGGCATAATCTCGTCCTTGGGCTTCTTCCGGGGTTAAGGGTCTTACTTTTCTTTTACTAAGGCGGGAATATCTGGTTTTAGGCGAGGAATAAACTGCGATGGTACTAAAATTACCTTGATAAGTTTCTTTAAAAAGTAAATATTCGTTCCAGCTGTATAAGCTTTCTACTAAAATTACTGGTTCGTTTATATTATTAATTTTTTTTATCATTTGTTCAGCGTAATAATTCTGTCCGAATTTTTTCCTTAAGCCTTCTCTAGTTATTTTTTCATTTTTTTCATTAATTTTCAAGCCTCTGATTTTCATCTCATCAAAAGTAACGTCGCCAAAATAAACTTTCAAGCAATTTAGTTTTTTTATTAGATAATTTATTACTTCAGATTTTCCAGATCCGGGTAAGCCCAGGACAGCAATAATTTTTTTATTTTTCATAGATTTTTAAAAAAATCAGTAAATTTCATATGCAAGTCAGCTTCATTTTCAGCCTCAATTTTTTTTATAACCGCTGGATTACCAAGCGCCATCCGGCTAACTTTTTCACCTTTAAACCACCAAATAATAATATCAGACGCCGTAATTCTAGCAATTTCCAATTCAGCGCCGACCCCGAGCGAAGGTTCGCCTACGTAAGCAATTAATAAATCTGATGCCGCTATTTCGCGAAGGTTTTTTTGCCATACCATTTCCGGAGTAATTTCCGGATTATTAACCGGATCAGTGCCTGCTAAATGCGGGACATAAATATTAGAACAGACTGAGGAACAGACTTCTGCTAAATTTTTATAAATATCTTTTTTATGTTATTGCCTTCGGCAAGCCCCACTACAAATGGGGCACATGCGAATAACGCCCCTGTCCTCTTTGTGCGGTTGGTAGGGTCCGAACTTCTAGCAATATAAATTTTATTAATTTTTTTTATCATCTTTTAGTTAATTCAACAAATTCAAATTTAATATTATTGTATTCTTTTTTTTCCCGGCTAACAATATTTTTGAATTCCGAATAGTCCGGAAAAAAAGTATCTGCTTCTGGCGCATCGTCAACAATTGTTAAATAAAGCTTTTGGGCATACGGGATAAACTGCTCATATACTTGGCCGCCGCCGATAATAAATATTTCTTCGTCGGTTTTTTTAGCTTCATTTATGATTTCTTCAAAAGAATGTCTAATTTCACAGCTAGGGGCTTGAAAACTTTTATCGCGGGTGAGAATAATATTGCGGCGGTTAGGCAGGGGAGAACCGATTGATTCAAATGTCTTTCGGCCCATAATAACCGGATGGCCAGTAGTAATTTTCTTAAAGTGTTTTAAATCCTCGGGAATATGCCAAAGCAGTTTATTATCTTTACCAATGGCGTTATTTTTTCCCGCTACTGCGATTATGGATATCATAGTTTATATATTATCTATAATTTCTTTTATGCTTTTATTAAAATGTTTAAAATATTTTTTTATAAATTCTTTTTTGGTTACCCATTCATAGCCAGTAATTTCTTCATCTTTGGCAGGATTGTTAGAAAAATTAAATTTAGTGCTTTTAGGTTCACAGAGGTAAGTATTGCAAATCACTTGTTTGTTATCTGCCATCTTAAAAAACCAGAATACTCCTAAATGTTTAATTACTTTTACGGTAATTCCAAGCTCCTCTTTCACTTCTCTTTTAACTGTTTCTTGTGGGGTTTCCTTATATTCTATTTTTCCCCCAGGTATATCCCAGCAAATTTTTCCATTTATGTGTTCATTAATAATAAGAAATTTATTTCCTTTTTTAATTATTGCTTTACTAGCGCTAAAAACTTTTTGCATATATTTATTCTTAAATCGTCAATTGACAATCGTCAATTGACAATCCTAGAAACCTCCGATATTGGCGATTTCCGCTTTTAATGGCGGATGAGGGTCGTAACCGTTTATAGTAAAATCTTCGTATTTAAAGTTATCAATATTTTTAATTTCTGGATTTAATTTCATAGTCGGGAACGGCTTTGGTTCGCGGGCTAATTGCTCTTTAGCCTGGTCAAAATGGTTTGAATATAAATGCACATCACCGAAAGTATGGACAAAGTCTCCGGGTTTAAGTCCTGTAACTTGTGCGACCATTAGTAAGAGTAGTGAGTAGCTAGCAATATTAAAAGGTACGCCTAAAAATAAATCAGCGCTTCTTTGGTAAAGCCCGAGATTTAGTTTATCGCCGTGAGTGACCGCGAATTGGTAAGTAGTATGGCAGAAAGGCGGCACCTCGTTTTTATTATTTTCTGAAGCCATTGCGTAAATAAAATCAGGATTCCAGGCAGAAACGACATATGATTTCCTAAAAGGTTTGTCTTTTAAACCCTGGATACACCAGCCAAGCTGATCAATTTCCCGGCCGTCTGAAGCTGGCCAGCGCCGCCACATTCGTCCGTAAATTGTTATAAGGTCTCCCCATTTTTTTACAAATTCGTCTTCAGCCGGAAGTTCTTTTAATTTAGCGATAAAATTTTTCTGTTCTATATCATCTTCCGGAGAATTTTCTAAACAGTATTTATGGTAGCGCTTCCAAGCCCATTCGTCCCAAATATGCACGTCTTTATCAACTAAATATTTTATATTACTATTTCCGCTTAAAAACCAGATTAATTCCTCAATAATGCCGCGCAAAAAAACCTTTTTAGTGGTGAGCAGAGGAAAGCCTTGAGATAAATTAAATCTTAGCTGCCGGCCGAAAACTGATCTAATAAATGGCGGTTCAACTCCTCTTTGTTTGTATTGCTCTAAAACTTCGGGAGTAAAAAAAAGTTTTTTATCAGAACCATTATCTATAATGTCCTGACAAAGATTTAGATATTGATATTCGGGATGCATATAATTATAAATTATGAATTAAGAATTTAGAATACGAGTGGGATTATTGAGATTTTTGAGATTATTAAGATATTTAGGATTTTATATTTAATTAGTTGCAAGATGTTAAAAAGAGATTACAAGAGGTTAAAAGAGGTTTTTATATTTTTAAAAAAGATAACTTTTTGTAACCTTTTGCAACTCATTGTAACTTTTTTCAACTCATGTTGTGTTACGGGTACGAGAAATTTATTTTTTATATCCAAATTCGCTGTAGAATATTTTTTTCTGGATATTATTAATTGCAAACTTAATGTAAGGTATAGTGTTTGGAGGTAATTTATCTACGGGAAACCAGTTTAAATCGTTACATTTATTGAGCTCCATGTTTTTTATTTTTCCTTGCCATTTTTTGGCGGTAAAAAAAATATCTACCCTCTCTCTTAGCTCCGGATTAATTTGCATTTCACGCCTATGCATTACATGAATTACTTTTAGATCTTTAGCTTTAAGAATAATGTTTGCTTCTTCTTTTGCCTCTCTGATAATTGTTTGTGTGAAGCTTTCATTACGTTCTCCATGCCCGGCTGCTAAACCGTATTTTCCGTCCATAAAACCGGTATTAAAGCGCTTAGATAATAAAATTTTGTTGGCTCTAATTAATATTATATAAGAAGAGGGAACTATTTTAAATCTTTTTGTCAACATATAAATAATGTAATAATTATATTAAATTTTATAATATAGATTTTAATTTTGAATTAGATGTTGATATTTAGAGTTATTATTTTCAAGCATTTTTTTTATTTTTATTTGACAATTATTAATAAATAAATTATATTTTAGGCAACTAAATTCTTTAAAATTTGGAGGGCAGAATGGTTAAAAAATATATTATAGATAATCAGAAAGTTGTTGATTTTTTTGAAGCAAGATTATATATCGAAGTAGAATCAAATATTCCAGTTTACAATATTATGAGACTAATTTTTCCAGCTAGAAGAATGCATAAATGTCCAAGATGTAAAGAATTATTAATCATTGAAAAAGTGGATGCGAAAATAAATGATACTACAAAAAGTATTAATATATCAGTTTGTAAGAGGTGTAATTCCGAACAGTTAATATCTATAAAAATTCAAGTATATAAATTAGTTCCGTTTGATATTTTTTCAGCATTTGAAAAAGAAAGACAAAGAGGAAAATTTTTATTTTAAATAGGAATTTTACTTTATTTATTTGAGGAAACTCTAATATTTATTTTAGACGTATGAGAACATACGTCTTTTTTATATTTGCACTTCTTTTCCGTTCGTTGCTACTCGGCCTCCCTGCCATTGGCCGCGGTACTCATTTCCTTCGCCGAATACTTCGTGAAAGGTAATATGGATGATACGGGCCCCGAACGATACTTTTATATTTGATTGCCCGAGATTACAAATACCAAAAGTTAATTCTCCCGAGTATCCTGGTTGGACGATTCCGTTAAATAAAGCCAGGCCAGAGCGAAAAAGAGTAGTGCGCGGGAAAATAATACCAGACAAATTAGTCGGTAGGTTAATTTTTTCAATTGTTTTTATTAGATAATATTTTCCAGGGGAGAAAATGAAGTAATTATCTTTTTCTTCTTTATTTTCGTCATGCTTTGCTATTAATTCAATATCTGGCGTATCTCTTTCTCCAACACCTAAAAAACCTTCGCCGTTGAGCTGGTAGACTTCTCCCAAGCGGAGATCAAACCCGGCTCCTTCTGGGGTATTTAATTCTCGGCCGCAGAGATTTTCTACTAATTTTTTTTCCTGGACAAGCTGATGTAGTTTTTTAATGCCTATAATCATATTAATATAATGCGAATACGCGAATTTATACGAATTCCGCGAATTGCGAATAATGCGAATTAAGATTTGTTTGTGTTATTAACTTGGCAATAAATCGGGCCGTTATACTTTTTTATTTTAATGCTTTTTTTATCTGCTAATTCACGCGCTTCGTTTTCTTTTTCAGTTTCATTCCCGCCGGCTTTTATTCTTTCATATTCTTCTAAATAAACTATTTCTTTAACCCCGGCATTATTTAATGATTTCATGCAGTCATAGCAGGGAAAAGTTGCAGAATAAAGGGTTGAACCTTTTAACCGCCTAGTATCTTGGGCATTTATTATTCCGTTTATTTCGGCGTGCGCTCCGCGGCATCTTTTAATTTCTTTAGTCTGCGGATCGCCGTCAACTTTAGCGCAGCCGACGTCAATGCAGTGGTAATCGCCTTCAGTCGGGCCGTTATAGCCAAGGGAGACAATTCTTTTATCTTGGTCGACGAAAACAACACCTGCCTCAACATATTTGCAGGCAGCCCGCTTAGAAATTAAAATCGCTAAATTCATAAAAGTTTCATCCCAGCTTAAGCGGGATTTTTTCGGATTTTGTAATCTGCTCATAAAAAAATGCAAAATAAATTATTTAAGTTTAAGGCTCTATTATTTTAGCAAATCAAGTGAAAGAGAGCAAATGGGGATAACGCACGGAACAGGGAACACGGAACAAGCGCCTCATAACAAATAACGCGAAATCATATTAATCATATAAATCTTTGCACTAAAACACTAATCGACACTAATTTTCACTAATAGACACAAATTACGGGCAAGGATTTATAAGATTTATACGATAAACAATTGTACTATTTTACAATAAAATAAAAAAGACCGAACGTCATTTGACTAATTCGGCCTTTGGTTTTTTGACTTGCTAAATATTCACAAATTTGTTAGCTCTAAATCTTTTTCAATACAGCCAACTAATGCTGCTAATTTTTGGTTTTCCGGCAATTCTTTTCTTATTTTGTGCATTAACAAATTAAGAGCTGAAGATAGTAATGCTATCTTGTCTTCAAATATCTGAGTTTCGTTAATGAATAATATGCAATCTGTTTTATAATTTATGCAATTCAAAGTTTTGGGTTCATAAATTATATCATTTTCAATACTTTCTGCCGTAGCTACTAACTTGTGGCTTACTGATAATTCTTTTTTTATTTCTTCAATTAACGTATTAAGAGCTGCAGCTAGTAGTATTATTATTTCTATACTTATATTTACTGATGTAATTGTTGGAGAACTATCTTCTTTTGGCTTTCCAGCTCCTATTATTGCTCCCATACAAGACGGTGTCGCTGATATTTCTTCTCGCTCACCCATTTTCTCCCCTCCTTTTAGTTTAGGTTATTTCAACTTTTATTCCTGGCCCCATGGTGGAGCTAATTGATATGTTTTTTAAATATATGCCTTTAGCGCTTGAAGGTTTAGCTTTTTTTATGGCCTCGAATAGGGTAGAATAATTTTCTAGTAAATTTTTAGTAGTAAAGGATATTTTACCGATAACCGCATGTACGTTACCGGTATCGTCGTTTTTAAAGCTAACTTTGCCTTTTTTTAATTCAGCCACGGTTTTTGCCGGGTTCGGGGTGACGGTTTCATTTTTCGGCGAAGGCATTAAGCCGCGAGTGCCGAGAATTTTTGCGATCTGGCCTAAATTTTTCATCATAGCTGGTTCGGCGACAGCAACTTGAAAATCAGTTTTCTCGGTTTTCTTTATTTCCGCGATCAATTCATCGCTGCCAACATAATCAGCGCCAGCCGCTTTTACTTCTTTTTCCTTTTCCGGAGAAACAAAGGCGGCAACTTTTATAGTTTTACCTGTGCCATGGGGAAGGCTGACAGACGCTCTAATTTGCTGTTCACCTTTTTTCGGGTCAATGCCTAAACGAAAATGAGCCTCAACTGAAGCGTCGAATTTTGCTTTTTTTAATTTTTTTATTAACTCTAAGGCTTCGGCAATTAGATATGAATGGTTTTTGTCAAAAACTGGCTTTTCTTCTTTTCTTTCTATTAACAGTGTTTTCTTTTCCCTTGCCTTGCTCTTTGAAGCTGGCTGGGTTGTTTTTTTATTATTTGTCATATTTTTCGTGGTGCGGATGAATAGATTTTCGATTTTAGATTTACGATTGTCGATTTTAAATTTTAAATCGGCAATCGTCATTCGAAAATTTTATATTCTCCCACAAAATTGTTAATTAGTAATAATTGTAAAACTAG
>JBDRCJ010000018.1:0-10407 GCA_043821805.1 Patescibacteria group bacterium | reverse complement strand
GAAAAACATAAAGATAAAATATTATGGTGGTGGCAAAACGGCAACGAGCATATGGCTTTAAATTTTGGTATTAAATATGGAGATGGTTTATCATTTCAGCCGGATTTTTTAGTTATGTTTAAAAATGGAAAAATCGGAATTTATGACACAAAAGCGGCCGGTTTTCAGGAAGATGACAATAAATTAAAAGCTGAGGCGCTGCAAAAATATATTAAAGAAGAGAATAAAAGAAAAAGGAAAGATTTATTAACTGGCGGGATTATTATCAAGGAAGGAAGGTATTTTTTA
The DNA here is from genome assembly GCA_043821805.1 of Patescibacteria group bacterium. Lineage (GTDB taxonomy): Bacteria > Patescibacteriota > Patescibacteriia > Patescibacteriales > CAYMCJ01 > JBDRCJ01. Next base: position 10,119 of record JBDRCJ010000018.1, on the reverse strand, counting down.
ATAAATAGTGATGAAATTTATGCGCCATTTGGGCGAGGGGATACAGTCCATGATAGTATTAGAAGAAAGAAGGGTTGGAAATATTTTGAAATATAGTATTAATTAATTTTTTGACACTATGCCCGAAGAACAACCCGCCGAATCTGCATCGCAGGATATGAGCAAAGACTCGGAGGAGAACAATTTAAAAGTTGAAGAGACTAAGGAAAGTGAGCCGGAAGTTATTCCGGAGTCGGAAGTTGCACATGAAGCTGAACCAGTTGAGGATATTGCTGCGCCCTCCCAAGAAGTAGATCCGATAACTGCTCCTCAAAAGGCTGCAGAATCTTCGCCCGCCCCAACCCCAACCCCAACCCAAGAACCAGCCCCAACTATTATCGCCCCAGCTGAAATTAAAGAATCAGTGCCGTTTATGATGAAATTTTTAGAGCATTTAGGGGTTTTAAGGAAACAGGCGAATTTAAAAAGAAGAGAGGAGATGGAAAAGAGGCTCATGGCGATTTTAGAATATGCTCGGGAGCATGGACAGGTTACTAATGACGAGGTAGAAAAAATAACCGGAGTAGGCGATCGGCAAGCTTTAAATTATCTTAATATACTTGTAAAGCAGGGTAAATTAGTTCGTTTTGGCCAAGGGTTAGGTACAATTTACAAATCAAAGAGCTAAAACCCGCATTTTGGGCCAAATTGCGGGTATTTATGAGATTAGCTAGTAAGAAAAAAATAGAATAAAAAAATCGCCTTAGCTCAAGATTAATTGATTTGAGAAGGCGATTTGCGAGAAGCAAACATAGTTGTCTGTCTACGCAGGTGGGCGGATGGCCAGGAATCGAGTCCCGATTTCGAAAGGCGCTGATACAGTGCTTAGATTAGGGCCGGGGTTGTGATAGAATCCATCCCAGTAGACCCCAGCCATTTCATGCAATGTTTCATGAGAACACCGCCAGGTAGATCCTGGAGCAGCAGCTACAATAGGCAAGGGACAGTCCGGGTTTATTTCTTCTAGACCGCCCTGCTGGCAGAAAGCGAAAAATTGCATCATATCAGCCGGAATAATTTCTTCATTTTGAAAATCTTTCTCTATTTTCCAGAGATGTGATTCTTCCTTAAGTGTTGCCAGATAACAAGTAAAGTCTTTGGTGCTAGAGGCGAGATTAAAGGTTCTCCCTTTTAGTTCAATATTACCCCGCCAGACAATCATTCTTAGAACTTTACTCCATTCTTCATGCAAAGGACTTCCGTAGTTAACCGTAATTTGAAAATTTTTTTTTCCTTTCCTGAACTTTTTTTCATGATAGATACCCATATCTCCCTCCCTTGGCTTTTAAAATTTGCTGTTTTAAAGATAGCACAAGAGAAGATTTTGTCAATATAAAAAATAAAAAAAATGGATAAATTAAATAAAAAGTGATAATAAATATATAATTAATTAATATAAAAATATGGAAGAAGAAATAATTAAAAAAATAGATGAGCAGGGGATAAAGATTGACGCTATTTATAAATCAGTAGAGAAGACGAGGAAATATTTTCTTATAATATTATGGGTTTCAATTATCTGCTTTGTTGTGCCCTTAATCGGTTTGATTTTTGTCCTCCCGTCTTTTATGAGTTCATACCTTGGCGGCCTTGAGGGTTTATACTAGATAAGCCTATTTTATAATTTTTCAATCTGTTTATGAATAAGATATCAAGCCGATTTTTATTATTAATCGCTTTTATCTCCGGGTTTTCAATAATGGCCATGGAAATTTCTGCCTCAAGGTTACTCGCGCCATATTTTGGAACCTCGCTTTTTATTTGGACTAATATCATCGGCATTGTTTTAGCGGCTTTAGCCGGCGGGTATTATTATGGCGGCAAGCTGGCTGACCGAGCACCCCGCTTAGAAATATTATTAAGATTAATAATGGCGGCCGGGATATTATTTTTATTTATTCCTCTAGCCATAAAACCGCTAACCTCATTTATTGACATAAGCACATTAGCTGACCAGCCAGCTTCGTTAGCCATATTTTTTTCATCTTTAATCGTTACCATAATGCTTTTTTCTCTGCCCTTGTTGCTACTTGGGATGGTTAGCCCTTTTATTATAAAATTATATTCTTTATCGCAGGCAGAGCGCGTTGGCGAGCTAGCGGGCAATGTGTTCGCGGTTTCTACCGTCGGCAGTATTCTAGGCACTTTTTTACCGACGCTATATTTTATACCGGTGCTGGGCACCAGGGCGACTATTTATATCTTCGCTATTATCTTAATACTTTTAGGAATTTTAGGACTTAAAAAAAATATCTGGCGACGGTTCTTATTGCTTTTATTTCTGGCAATTATTTTTTTCAGCCAGACCTCAATCAAAGCAAATCCTGATTTAATTTTTGAGGATGAATCAGCCTATCAGTATATTCAGGTACTTAAAGATAAAGAAGGTACTAATTATTTAATTTTTAATGAAGGCGGAGCAATCCAGTCTATCTATAATAAAGATAAGATATTAACCGGCTATTATTATGATAATTTTAATATCTTACCTTATCTAGCAGATTCGGAAAAAAGAAAAAACGTTTTAATTTTGGGTTTGGCTGGCGGTACTATCGCTACCCAGCTTAATTATTTTTTTAAAGACGAAATTGAAATTGACGGAGTTGAAATAGATAAAAAAGTAATTGCCGCAGCGAAAAAATATTTTGGCTTGGATGATTCTATGGTAAAGATCTATAATCAGGATGGGCGGATTTTTTTAAGAAATAATGAAAAAAACTACGATATAATTATTGTTGACGCCTACCAGAATGAACTCTATATTCCCTGGACGATGACTACCGAAGAATTCTGGAGCTTAGCTAAGAGCCGGTTGAATAAAGACGGCCTGATGGCTATTAATGTTAATTCTACTTCTCAAGAAACTGATTTATTAGATGCAATTTCAAATACTATCGCCAGTGTTTTTAAATACACCTATATCACAAAAGTGGATGAAGATAGCTGGAATTACATGATTACCGCTTCGGAAAATGAGCTTGATTTTAGATCGCTAACAAATTTAATAAAAAATAAAGAATTGCAGAATTTAACCCCAAATATTATCGCGCAGACTAAAAGTTTAAAATATATTGAAGAGCAGACTATTTTAACTGATAACCGAGCGCCAATTGAATTTCTGACCGAAGCGATGGCTTTGGGTTATATCAAAGGATTAATGGATTAAAAAAGCATTTTTTAGGATATTTTTATAAAGTTGATAATAAATAATTTACAAAATTATGTTTTTTAATCATCCGGGTAAACCAACTAAACTAAAAAAAGCAGCTTATTTAACTGCTGCAATTATTTTAGGCCTTTTATTAAGTCTGATCGCGCATGCTTTGATTGAGATTAACTATTTAGGCCGGGCGTTTACTCAGGGCCAGGCAGTTACTTTTTATGGCGGCTGCGCTCTGCCGTTTTGGCTTCAGTACGCGCTTTGGATAGCGGGCGCAATTGGCGGATATTTTCTCGGGCGTTTTTGGTGGCAAAAACTTTACATAGAAAAAGTTTGGGAGAAAAAATAATTATAAAATTTTTTTTAAAAGTCTTTAAATAGGATATTTTAAAATCAGGAGGAGGCAATGGCCAAAAAAAAGAAAAATGAGGAAGAGAAGAGTATTTGCGGAAATTGCGAAAAAATTGATGATTTTTCTTTCCAAGATTGTGCTAGCGCTTGTCAAACATTTATTGCTCATATTAAGGCCGTATTTGCCAGAGGCCGGTCACCTTGTTTTGAATTTCGATGCAGAGTGCCGGGAATAGGACCTAAAAGTCGCGAGCTATGTGAAATATGTCCTTTGCCAAAAATGTTTAGCGACGGGCTTGGGTATGGCCCAGAGTGCGCTATAGGCAAGAATAGAGATAATATACCGAAAATAGCTTGGCGATTTGAAAATTGGCGGCAAGGAAAAAAAAGATATGGCAGGAGTAGAAGATAGAGAACTTTGTATATCTCTTAATCACAGGCAGTTAATTTTTATGTCAACTGCCTTTTTATTTTATTAATTTATCTTAACTATTTTAAATTCAGTTTCTTTGTCTTTAATTTTAATCTTCACTACTTCGCCCTGGCTCTTTCCCATTAAACTTGAACCAAGCGGGGAATTGTGGGAAATAATGCCTTTAGTAATATCAACCTCGGCTGAGCCAAGTATTCTATAAATACGCTCTTTTCCTTTAGATTCAATTGTTACCAGGCTGCCTAGCTGGACTGTTTGGCTATTTTGATTCTTTTTAATAATGATTGCTTTTTTAAGGTGATCTTCTATTTTTAAAATTCGGTTATTTATACTGCGCAGTTTTCCCTTAGCGATAGAGTAGGCGGCATTATCAGAAAAGTCGCCAAAAGCCGCCTGCTCCTGAACATCTTTAATAGCAGCCGGCCGGTCAATTTTTATTAACCGCTCAAGGCTCGCTTTTAATCTATTATATTTTTCCTGGGTAATATAAGGGTCAGACTTTTGTCCAGTATATTTCCCAGGTTTTCTGATTGGCATTCTCATAATCTTATTATAGATTAAATACACATCGTGGTAAACAAGAGACAGCGAAAGTTTTTTGCATGTCTTATTTTTTAGGGGTATAATATAAGAAAGATGACTAATTATTAAATTTAAAAAACCATTAACCCATTTTAATGGATTTGGTTATTAGCTTTGCCATTAATGGCAAAGCTAGGGATTAAAACCCAATAAATTGGGTTTATATATTAAAATATTTGGATTAATCATTAATAAAACAATAAGATAAATTAATATTATTATATATAAATCTTCAATAAATGAAAATATTAAGTAATAAAATAGGCTTTACGCTGATTGAATTATTAGTGGTAATCGGGATAATCGGAATTTTATCTACGATTGCTATTGTATTTCTCGGCAACGTAACCGTAAAAGCTAGGGACACAAAGAGGATTAGCGATTTAAGCCAGATCGGGCGTTTTTTAAGTTTTGGCTGTTTGCTGCCCGATGCCGGGACGGGCGAGTATGATTTAAACGAGTTGCTAGATGAATATAAAGTAAAATATCCGCAATATGCCAGTAGCATTCCGAAAAATATTCGCGACCCGAAAACTGGTACTGATATGATTTCTAATTATAGGTATATAGTGGATGATTCTAATAAATGCGTTTTGTATGCTAATCTAGAAAATGCTAATTCAGAAATGACCCTGCCTGCTATATCAGAAGCGACTCCTGGAGGTGGCAAGGGCGTTTTTGAAGCGGTTAGCCCAGGCTGGAATAACAGTAATAAATATTTTCAGATCAGTAATTAAGGTTATTTTTCCTAGCGGAAAAAGCCCCACTACAAATGGGGCACATCCGAATCTATGTTATTTTAGTCAATTTTTGTTTCGTTTTTAAATTTTGTATAAATTAATTTAAAATAATAAACCCATTAAAATGGGTTCATAAATTTTAAATATTTGGACTAATTATAAAAAAACAATAAGATAAATTAATATTTAAATTAATATTATGAAAAAAGTTTTAACCATTACCATAACTATAATAATTACCTTGATGGTAATATTTATAGTTTTATTCGCCTGGATTTTAATTAAGAACCCGCTTAATGTACGGGGTATCTTGCTTTATAAGATCGGGTGGAGTGACGAACTGGTCCAATTAGTGCCGGTAAATAAAGACGCGGGAATTTCAGGGGCGAGTAAAGATGATGCAGCGCCAGCAGATACTTCTGCTCCGGCGGCTAGCGCTTTGCCGATGACGCCTGATCAGCGCCAGGCAGTTCTAGATTTTGGAATTAATCCAGACTCGGTTATTGTTACACCGGTTATGGAGGAATGCTTTATTGAGAAGCTGGGTAATGAGCGAGTAGAAGAAATAAAAAACGGAGATGTGCCTGGGGCCTTAGAAATGCTTAAAGCCGTTTTCTGTTTATAATTTATTTTTAGGCAGTATTTAGCTTTTAAAGTGAAAAAGAAAGATAGAAATTTTAATTATAAAATTATGGGAAAAATAAAAGAAAAATATTTTGGATATTTTTGGTTGTTTGGCGGATTAATTTGGATCGGAGCCGGTATCAGGCATTTAGTGGTTAGAGGTGATTTAGTGGGAGGTTTGATTGAATTTGTGGCCGCCCTTTGCAGTTTAATTTTAGCGTATAAATATTTGACCAGTTCTAAGAAGCAACAAAATTATTAATAACATGGATCCAAAAAATAGAGAAAATGTAAGAGTGGGGCTAGAGGTTTCTATTGTAGAAAAATATAATCAGTCCAGTGGAGATTTAACTAAGGGAATGGTGGAAGATATCCTAACTAATTCTTCATATCATCCCCACGGAATAAAGGTGCGGCTCTCTACCGGAGAAGTCGGCCGGGTGCAGATTATTCATTAATTTTAAATATTATGTCTCATGATATTGAATCAAATTTTACAAATGAATATTGGAACGAGGAAAAGCAATGCCGGGATTGCGATAGTTTAATAGAAAAAGACGGGAAATATTTTTGCCATGAATCTGAAGAAGAGATACCCTTGGTCGGGCATTGCGATTTTTTTCGGTCGAAAGATTAAATTGTGAGAAGCTAAATTTTTTCAAAATGAAATGATTATTAAAAATGATAAACCAAAAACAAATTAGAAACCGTAAATTAAATAGATTAAAAGGATATGATTATTCGCAAAACGGTTGGTATTATATTACCATTTGCGTTAAAAATAGAATTGAATATTTAGGAAATATTAATAATGAAAAAATGGAATACAGCCGATACGGTAATATTGTTTTAAAATTTTGGCAGGCTATACCGGATCATTACGACAATGTATTATTAGATCAATGGGTGATAATGCCGAATCATATTCATGGCATAATTGTAATTGAAAATAAAATTATTCCCATAGGGACAGAACAATGCATTGCCGCCAACGTAGGGACAGAACAATGCATTGCCGCCAACGTAGGGACAGAACAATGCATTGCCGCCAACGTAGGGACAGAACAATGCATTGTCGCCAACGTAGGGACAGAACAATGCATTGTCGCCAACGTAGGGACAGAACATTGTTCTGTCCCTACGCATACGATTAACGTAAAAAATTACGGTTTGTTGTCAAAAATTGTAAAATCATTTAAAGAAATTTCGTTAAAAATAATCCGCAAAAAATATAATGATTTTGAATTTTCATGGCAAAGATCTTTTTATGATCATATTATTAGAAATGAAAAATCATTAAATAATATTCGCCGATATATTTATTATAATCCGACGAAATGGGAATTAGACAGAAATAATTCGGAAAATTTATGGATGTAGGAAAAAATAATTTGAAATAAATAATTTCCGGTATTTTTTAAGAATGATTAAAATTTATTTGACACATTTTTAAAATGTGTTATTATTAAATTAAGATAAATATTTGCCACAGACAGCAAGCAAAAAAATAAGACTTGCCGAGGTAGTTTTTTAGCTAGTTTTAGCTAAAATTTATGTCTGTGGTAAAACCACAGTATTTTTTTTGAGATGATTAAGAACTTTGAGATCTGTGAGATATTTAAGATTTTTTTTAAGGAAATATTTAATATCTTAATAATCTTAAAAATCTTAATCATCCTAATTATCCCAATATAAATTTATGGCTAAGACAAAAGAACAAAAAAAGAAAATAATTGATGGTCTAAAAGATAAAATTAAAAAAGCTAAATCAATTATTTTTACTAAATTTAATGGTTTAGAAGTTAAGGAAAACGAAGAGTTAAGGCACGAGCTAAGAGATGAAAATAGCGAGTATTATGTGGCGAAAAAAACTTTGCTTAGTTTAGTTTTAAAGGATGAAAAGATTGAAGGTCTTGAAAATTTTGATTTAAAAAATATGGAGGGCCAAATCGCCGCGGTTTTTGGCTACGGTGATGAAATTATTCCGGCAAAAGTTTTAGATAAATTCAGAAAAGGCCACCCGAATTTAAAAGCTAATAAAGAAGATAAGATTGAGTTTATTGCTGGTATTTTAGAAAATAAATTAATTGACGCTGAAAAAGTAATGGCTTTAGCCCAGCTGCCAAGCAAGCTGGAGTTATACGCTAAAATGGTTGGTTCCTTGAACGCGCCAATCAGCGGTTTGGTAAATAGCTTAGCGGGAAATTTACGCAATTTAGTTTATGTTTTAAAAGCAATTGAAAAAAATAAAGTTTAAATAATTAATAAATAAGTAATAAGCCTGCCTGCATAGACAGGTACTAAGTTGGCTTAATACAATAAAAAAAATATGGCAGAAGAAAATAAAAATGAAGAAAAAGTTACTGAAGCAGCTGATAATCAAGAAGCCAGCTCTCCAGCTCCGGTTGCAGACGCTCCAGCCGCTACTGATACAGTTGTGGCAGAGCCAGCCGAAGAAAAAGAAGTTGAAGTCCCGGAAAAATTTAAATCACTCGTTTCTGAAGTTGAAAAAATGAGTGTTTTAGATTTAGCCGAGTTAGTAAAAATTTTAGAAAAGAAATTCGGCGTTTCTGCGTCTGCTCCGACCATGATGATGGGGGCTATGCCTAATGGCGGCGCAAATGGCGAGCCGGCTGAAGAAAAAACTAGCTTTGATGTTGAGTTAACCGAAGCTGGGGGAAATAAAATCGCAGTAATTAAAGCGGTTAGAGGAGTTACAGAAGTGGGCTTAAAAGACGCTAAAGATTTAGTAGACGGCGCGCCAAAAATGATTAAAGAAGGAGTTAAAAAGGAAGAAGCAGAAGAGATAAAGAAAAAATTAGAAGAAGCCGGCGCAAAAGTAACTTTGAAGTAAAAAAAATAAATAATATAAAAATAAAAAGCGCTCCGATACAAGACGGAGTACTTTTTATTTTGCTTAACGGTTAATCCTTGATATGCACGGCGTCAATTTCGTAAACCGAGGTATTATCTAGGAAATAGATTTTTTTCTCGTTTTCATCAATAGTAAAATCTTTTAAATTATTTAAGGTTTCTAATTTGTACTGCAAAATAAAGTCGCCGGTTTTATTAAAGATTGCTAAGCGGCTCGTGGCTGCTTCAAAAATATAAATAAATTCTAACTCAGGGGAAACGAAAATTTTATTGGCTTGAGTAAGCGGCGGTTCAAGAGCAGTAAGAGTAAAATCCTGTTGTTGCCCTTTTAGAAGTTTAATTACTTCGCCGTTATTTTTTAGAACATAAACATGGCCGTCAATTGATAGGCCAGTCGCTTCTTTTAGATTAATTTTATCAACCAACCAGTTATCCCGAGCAGTAAAACCAGCGGCTGATTTAGTAAAGCGATAGATTTGGTTATTTAGAGTGTCGATTAGATAAAGGCGGTTATTAAAGCTTGTAGCGTTTGTTATCTCTTTTTGTCCATCCGGTAATTTAAGGCTTAAGCTACTTATTTCTTCATTTTCCGTATTTAGGGCGATAATTTTGTTATTATTTAAATAATAAATATTATTTTCTTTATCAATCGTCGGAAAGTCAAGCCTATCTAGAGGAATATTTAGATCAGTTATGGCCGTTATTAGCTTATCAGCTAAGCTTAGGGTGTAAATTGTATTTTGTTCGCTATCGCTTACATATATTTTTTTGTCTAATAAAATTAAATTATTAGCATTAGCTAGGCTATTTAAATTAATGAAATTAGCCACTAAGAGCGGATTATCAATCTTCTGGAAATGTTGAATTTTTTCTAGCTGCAAATTATATTTAGTTATAAATTTTTGATATTGCTCAATCTGCTCCGGCGTTATTTGTGGTAAACTAGCAAGCTCGCGAGACATTTCTTTTAGTACTTTTTTCGCGCTATCTTCATTGTTATAGAGAAGGTAAGCGTCTACCTGGTTTTGCTTTTGCTCAATTTCGGCTATTAAATTATTAATACTTTCTTCATTAACTATTTTTTCGTTATTAATTTTCGTAAACACTAAACTAAAGATAAAGAGGAACAGACAAGTTAAGGCAATAATAAAAAGAATTTTATTTTTTGTATTTAAATTTTTTAACCATTTTATAAAACTTTTTATATTATTTATAAAAGATTGCCAGGTCGTTTTAATTTTTAGTAAAAATTTTAATAATTGCTCTTTATCAGTAATAATTTTAAAAATATAAATTAAAATATTAATAGAATAAAA
>JBDRCJ010000017.1:0-3411 GCA_043821805.1 Patescibacteria group bacterium | reverse complement strand
GAACAGATGGAACAGGCAATGGAAACAGTAAAAAATAGAGGACGGTTAAAGAAATTTTTATTAGGCCCAGATTATAAAAATTTAGAAACTGTGGAAGAAAAACTTAATCAATTTGATGAGCAATTAGAAAATTTAAAAGATTTAAGCGAGTCAATAGAGAATACATCTGATCAAGAAACGCTAGCAGATCAAATTATAATAATGGAGCAGGTACGTAATCAGTTACAGAATGAAGTGATGGTTGAAAAAAGGAGCTTTGGTTTATTTGGTTGGTTAGTAAAATTATTTACGAAATAATAGAATTTTAAGGATATTTTTTTAGTATATAAAATAAAAACCCTAAGAATTTTTTTCTTTGGGGTTTTTTATTTATTTTACCCCGCCCAAAGTATTCCTCCGATGATGTCGGCTGGTTAAATAATCTGTCGTGGTCGGTGGTAAAAGTAACTGACAAGCAACAATTTTTTGGCGGGTTTTATTCCCCGAGGTAGAGCAGGCCGAACATAATAGCTATGCCTAATAAAATTATTATTAGCTGACCGAAAGAATATAAGGGGCGAGTATCTTTTTTTAATTCAGGAATTAAGTCAGCTGTGGCGATATAAATAAAGCCGCCGGCGGTGAAGGGGATTATGATAGTTGAAAAATTATTTATCTGCGTTCCGATTAGTAAAGCGAGAAAACCGCCAAGCAAAGCGGTTAAAGCAATAAGAAAATTTAAAAGCAAAGCTTTTTTTCGGCTAAAACCAGCATGGATTAAAACGCCAAAATCAGCCATTTCTTGAGGAATTTCATGGACAATTACCGCGATTGAAGTAACGATCCCCAGGGGGAAGCTAATTAAAAATGAGCCGGCAATTATCATACCGTCAATAATATTATGAAGTCCATCACCGACTAAATTCATTATTCCAAAGGGATGAGGGTGCGCTTCAGAAGTCGGAATGTGGCAATGGCGCCAATGGATAATTTTTTCTAAAACAAAAAATACAATTATACCGATAAGCAACCAAAGCCAGATAGCTAAGCCTTCCGAACTTTTTTCAACCACTTCTGGTATCAAATGCAGAAAAGCGCCGCCAAGTAGGGTGCCGGCTGATAAGCTTACAAAAAATAGGCTAATTTTATTCAATTTTTCTCGTGAAAATGCTAAAGACAGGGCGCCGATAAAGGAAATTAAAGAAATTATTACAATACTTGAAAAAGTGTAAATATAAATTTGCATCATATTATTTTAGTGATTTTTTAGAATTTATGGCAAAATCTTAAATCTAAAATCATCAATCTTAAATTAAATTTCATCCTTTTGCTACTACTAGCCCCCAGACTTCTCTAGCCCCGGCCTGTTTTAGAATTTTAGCGCATTCGTTTAAAGTCGAGCCGGTAGTAACTACATCATCTATTAATATTATATCATGATTTGCTAAATTTTTTGCCTGCCAAGAAAAGCAATCTAAAATATTTTTCTGCCGCTCTGTTTCGCTTAATTTTGCCTGTGGCTTTTTATGTTTAATTCTTTTTAAATCGTTTATTAGTGGTCGATAAAATTTTTTAGCCACAATTTCCGCAATCATTTGCGACTGGTTGAAACTGCGCCAGCGTTCGCGTTTTTTATGAAGCGGCACTGGAATAATTATTGCTTGGTTAAAATTAAGTAATATATTGGGTGTATTTTTTAATACATCAAATCTGCGCCAGTTTAAATTTTCCTTAATATCAGCTGGTTTTAACCTTGCTTGGTTAATTAAATTTCGTAGAAATAAAGATAAAAAATTACCTAAGATTAAAGATATATTTTTTACAAAGCGGTATTTTAAATTTTTTATTAAATTTTGAATAATTTTATTTTCATAATCCCCGGCGATCCAGATACCGTCAAGATAATATTTTGGCAAACATTCGGGGCAAAATTCACCGAACTGGTTAACTTGTTTGCATTCTAAACAGTATTGAGTTTTTTTAAAAGTTATGCGGCTAAAGCAATTATCGCATAACCAGGCTCCTTCTTGGCCGCAGCCCAGGCAATTAGTTGGAAAAATTAAATCTAAAAAGAAATCACGCAGAATGTTTGCGTGATTTTTTAAAATGTTAATTTTCATGACCTTATATCTTAAAAAATGTCTTTTTACATTATATTATTTATTGTTTTTTATTAAATAAATCAGGCTGATAATTATAAACGGCACCCCGACAATTAGCATGCTTATAAGCAAATTAAAATATTTACCAGAAATAAAGTTAAAGATTCCTGTAATAAAGAACAGGATGACAATTATTAACCATAAAGTATTTTTCGTATTTTTTTTCATAAATTCTCGTTACCCATAACCCATAACTCATAACTCGTAACTGTAAAGTTTCACCTGATTGTTAACAGTTCGTTAGGATTTTTAAGGAATAATTTTGGTTCTTTGACATACCATTCCATCGTAGCCTGATAAGGGGTTTTAAAATTCAAGCCTTTAAGATGGCGCTGAAAGTTATGAATATCCTGGAAATGAAGAATATCAATAATCATTGCTTCGACTGATTGATATCGTTCTAATTTGGTAGTATGCTCTTTAACGGTTCTGACGGCTCTTTCTGCTAAGCCATTTGTCCAGGGATGTCTAATTTTAGTCTGGCGGTGTTCAATTCCAGTTAATTCGCAGATTACCTCGAATATTACTCCTCTGGTGCCAATTCGGCCAAAGGAAGTCTGCTTTTTCATTGTAAACTCTCGGCCATTATCAGTTAAAATATGATGAATCCGATAAGGATAGAAATTAAGCGCCTGCAAAAGAAAATCAGCAGCCTCATATTTGCCTTTTTTCTCATAAACCCGCATAAAAATCATTCTGGTGGCTCGATCAATAGCTAAATACACATACAATCTTTTTCCATTAACTTTAGGCAAATAGAAGCAGTCAATATGCAGAAAACCAGGCGGATACTTAGCAAATTTTTTTAATTCTTTCTTTTCTTTCTCGCTTAATTGATTTAATTGGTAAAAACGTAGAATGCGGTAGCAGTTAGAGCGGTTTAAATTAGGAACGTATTTAACCAGAGCATTTAAGAGATCATCTAGGGGTAACTTGAATTTCTGCCTGACTGTCTTAATTACTGTCCAGAATTCTTCTGGAACAGCGTAATGGATAGTAAGAGGGGCATGATTTCCGTCTGTAGGATTATTAGCTTTTTTCCATTTAGCGCAGGTTACATGTGATACTAGATACTGTTCGGCTAATTGCCGAGATGATTTTTTACTAGCCTGCATGGCAGACCGTTGATTTTCATTGGTTTTAGCGTTACGATGGTAATGCATACGTTTTGGATTATTTAGTTAGTTAATAGTTATTTCTACTATTAATCCTAACGTATGCTTTTTGGTTGTCAAACGTGCATATCTACTGTTAATAATCTCATGAAACT
>JBDRCJ010000016.1:0-3116 GCA_043821805.1 Patescibacteria group bacterium | reverse complement strand
AGCACAACGAGAAATAATAAATATGATTAAATTGTCAAATATTACAAAAATTTACCCGCCTGATATTACAGCGCTTCATAAAGTAAATTTACATATTAAGCCGGGGGAGTTTGTTTCCATAGTCGGCCAATCAGGAACGGGCAAAACTACTTTAGTTAAGCTTTTAATTAGCGAGGAAAAAGCGGATGATGGAAAAATTATTGTTGGCGGTTGGGATATCACCGATATCGGCCAAGCGGAAATTTGTGTTTTGCGCCGGCAAATCGGAGTGGTTTTCCAGGATTTTAAATTATTGCAAAAAAAGACCTTATTTGAAAATGTCGCTTTCGCTTTGCAAGTTTGCGGCGAGCCGCAAAGTAAAATAAACAACATCGTGCCGCAAGTTTTAAAGATTGTAGGGCTAGATAATAAAATGCATCGTTATCCGTTGCAGATTTCCGGCGGAGAGCAGCAGCGCGTCGTTATCGCTCGCGCTTTAGTGCATAGGCCGAAAATACTTTTGGCCGACGAGCCGACCGGTAATTTAGACTCAATCAATGCCGATGAAATTATTGAAATTTTACAGAAGATTAATAAGTTTGGCACTACGGTGGTTTTGGTAACTCATAATCGAGAAGTCGTGAATAAATTAAGAAAAAGAGTAATTACTATAGAGAATGGATTAATTGTTGGCGACCAAGCGGTTGGAAAATATGTTTTATAATAAAATAATCGTAAAATAATTTTGCGATTATTTCAATCAATATTTATGTTTTTATTATCTTTTTTTAGGGTGATAAAATTTAGCTTGCAGGATATAGGCCGTAATATCTGGTTGTCGGTTATTACAATAATAATTATTACCCTGGCTTTATTTTCCGTTAATTTGCTCTTGATGGTTAAAATATTAACTTCGGCCACGGTCAGCGCAGTTAAAGAAAAAGTTGATATTAGTTTATATTTAAAATCTGAGGCGCCGGAAAATCTTATTTTAGCTTTAAAAAGCCAGGTTGAGAACCTTGATTCGGTTAAACAAGTTGATTATATTTCCAAGCAAGCTGCTATAGAAAGTTTTAGGGAAAAACACAAAAATAATCCGGAAATATTACAAGCTTTATTAGAATTAGGAAAAAATCCGTTGTCCCCGAGTTTAATAATTAAGCCCAAAGATATTAATAATTATGATGAATTAATTGTTAGCTTAAATAAGATCGACAATGACATAATCGAATCAAGAAATTTTGACGATCATAAGGCTATCTTGGCTAAGATTAATAATATTGCCGAGAAGGCCAACGAAGCCGGTTTGTTTGTTAGTTTGTTGTTTGTTTTAATAACAATCCTGGTAGTTTATAATGCGGTGCGGGTGGCCATATATACGCATCGGCGGGAAATCGGCATTATGAAGCTGGTAGGCGCCTCTACCTGGTTTATCCGCGCCCCTTATTTGATTTCCGGAATAATTTACGCCATGCTAGGGGTGATTATGATAGTCATTATCATTTATCCTTTATTGGGTTTAATCCAGCCTTATTTAGCGACGTTTTTCTCCGGTTTTGAAATTAATTTATTGGATTATTATAATAGTAATTTTTTGATGATTTTCGGTTTGCAATTTTTATTCGCCGCCCTGGTTAATGTTTTAGCCAGCTTGGTGGCGGTGGGCAAGTATTCAAAGGTATAACAAAAGCTCGGCTTTGGATATTATTTTTTTCTGCTTAGATAAAATTTGTGCATTTTTCATAAAAATTATTTTTATTAACATTTTGTGGTAATAATTTTTATAAAAAATCGCTACGATTTTATATGCGCGATAAAAATAATATCCAAAGCTGAGCTTAATTATTTGTTATTTTTTTTATTCAAATTTTATTTGCACGATTTCCGGATCGGCCAAAACTCTCATGGGCGGACCCCAAGTGCCGGTCCCCGAAGAAGTGTAGACCGTAGTGGAGCCGGATTTTTTTAGACCGTATTGAAATCCGTCGTATAAAAAATATTCAATAATTTGTATTGGGAAAAGCTGGCCCCTATGAGCGTGGCCGCAAAGCTCTAGCGAAATGCCGAATTTTGGCGCTACATCCATTTTGTCCGGTACATGCCTTAGTAAAATACTAGGCTTGTTTTTGTTTATTTTAAGATTGGCTAAAATAGTTTCATAATCATTTTTATTGTAAGCGGATTTATAATCAACGCCGATAATCTGCAGACCGTCTATTTCTACTAATTTATCATCTAAAATACTAATCCCAGCTTTAGTGATAGCCTCAATAAATTTGGTGCTGTTGCCGAATTCTTCGTGGTTGCCGGTTACAAAAAATTTTCCCAAAGGCGTTTTAATGGTTGAAAAAATTTGCGCTAATTTATCTAAATCAACATTGGTTTGGCCGTCAAAAAAATCTCCGCCTATGAAAAGTAAATTTGGTTGTAAATCGTCAATTTGTTTAGTAACTCGAGTCGCGAATTCATAATTATCGATCGCGCCTAAGTGTAAATCGCTTATAAAGACTGCGGTTTTTCCTTGCCACTCGCCGGGTAAATTAGGCAGAGGGATATTCAGTTCTTTTATTTTAATATTTTGGGCAGCTATAATACCGTAGATTATTACTGCAGTTGCGGCTAAAAGCAGGCAGATAATTAATTTTTTTTCATTAATGTTAAAAGAAAATATTTTTCCTAAATATAAAATAAAATATGCCAAGAGACAGGCTAAAACAAAATAAAGCATAATGCCAAACCAACTGGCAGCGATAGTATAAAAAAGACGGACAAAAATATTGGAAAAGCGGGAAATTAAAATTGAAGCCAAAATAAAACCAAAAGGCAATATAATAAAAACAGTTTTTAATGTATTTAAATAAATTTGTCCGGTAATATTAAAAAAATATACTAAAGATTGAAATAAAAAATAGTGCATTAAGAAGATAATTGCTAAGCTGGCGACGCCGGCCAGAATAAATAAATACATCATAATAAATAACAAGCTAATAATTAATTTTAGCGGGAGTTTTTATTGTTATGCTTGGGGACATGGATTTTTACCCTGTTAAATAATTTTGCCCTTGGCAAAATTCGCGCCAGACGCGATTTAATAGGGTGAACTCTGTTAAATAAGAATTTTTCTTCGCATCGTTCGG
>JBDRCJ010000015.1:0-8174 GCA_043821805.1 Patescibacteria group bacterium | reverse complement strand
TTTGACCCTAAAAATTGACCCAGCTGATATGGGTTATGTAATTGGTCGAAGAGGACAAACTGCACAGGCAATCAGAACTTTATTAAAGATTGTCGGAGCTAAAAACAACGCTCGAGTCAACTTAAAAATTTTTGACCCTGAGGGAGGAGCTCGTCGAGGCGGTGACAGAAATGCCAGCGCTAATATTGACACTTCATCTGTTGATGATCTGAAAATATAAAAAAACACAAATTAAATAATCCCGAAACTTCGGGATAAACAAAAAGCCACAACCCGTGGCTTTTTGTTATTATGATATAATAGGAATAGGATATTTAAATTTTTTGGATGTTTAGGATATTTAGGATTGATAGAAGCTATCTAGAATAAAATCCAAAAACCTTAATAATCTTAAATATCCCAATAATCCCACATGATATTTCACCTTATCACAATCTTTCCTGAAATATTTAACTCTTATTTTTCCGAGAGCATAATTCAACGTGCTCAAAAAAATAATATTATTAAAATTAATGCCCATAATCTTAGAAAATGGACAACCGATAAACATAAAACTGTCGATGATGCTCCGTATGGCGGCGGGGCAGGCATGGTAATGAAAGTTGAACCAATATACAAAGCGCTCCACACTTTAAAAAAACAAAAAACAGAAAACAGAAAACAATATAATACAAAAATAATATTATTATCGGCTAAAGGAAAGCCATGGAACCAGCAACTGGCAAAAAAATATTCTAAGCTAGACAATATAATACTAATTTGCGGACGATATGAAGGAATAGACGAAAGAGTTAAAAAATTTGTTGACGAAGAAATTTCTATCGGTGATTATATATTAACCGGCGGAGAGATTCCAGCCATGATTATTGTTGATTCAATTACTCGCTTATTACCCGGGGTTCTTGGCAATAAAGAAAGCTCAAAAGAAGAATCTCATTCATCGCCAGGAATATTGGAATATCCGCAATACACCCGGCCAGAAATATTTGCAGCAGACGGTAAAAAATATAGAGTACCCAAAATTCTACTGTCTGGAAATCATAAAAAAATAGAAGAATGGCGAAAAAAACACCGCCGCATAACCCGTAACTCGTAACACAGAACACAGAACAAGGAACTTAGAACATAGTGAAATTACTAATTCCTAATTTCTAATACCTAATAAAATTCCAAATCACAAATTCCAATCCGCCAGCTGGCGGATCAAATATCAAATAACCAAAATTGCAAAACTAAATATTAAATCGACATTCAGCAATCGCCAATCGGCAATCTTGTAACGTCCCTAATCCCTAAGTACCTAAGTAACTAATTTCCTAATTCCTACTTCCTAATTCGAATTAATCATTCCTAAACTACTTTCCACCTCTCTCCATCCCTCTCCAATCTTCCATCAACCATAAATCCCGATGACTTTGCATGTCCACCGCCGCCAAAGATGCTAGCTAATTTTGAAACGTCCGCATTTGGGTGTGAACTGCGCAAACTACCTTTTAGCCTTCCCGCTTCTTCTCGGAGCAACATTACTCCTTTAACTCCGTATAAATTTCCTAAAAAATTTGTAATCCCTTCAAAAACATCTTCTTCAATATTAATATCTTTCAAATCTTCCTTAGTAATAACCGAGAAAGCTAAATTATATTTTTTATTTATTTTTAAATTATCTAACACCTTACCCGAAACTTTCATCGCTGATAAACTTTTATTACGGACTGTATTTTTTACTATCTGCTGAAATTGAGCGCCGCGGATTAACATCTCCGAAGCAATATTGATAGCATTATCTGAAGTGGATTGATGGAGAAAATTCGAGGTATCGGTTAATAAGCCAGTTAAAATACAATTTGCCATGTTTTTATTGATATTTATTTTATTTGCTTTTAAAAAATTATAAAGAATTTCAGCTGTGGCTACTGCTTCCGGTAGCCTAATTTCTAAATTAGCATAATCGTAAACCTTCGGGTGGTGATCAAGCTCAATAATAAATTGATTTTCTTTTCTCCCTTTAATTTCATCCTTTAAACAAGTCCGCTCTAAACTGCCGCAATCTAGCACAATAATTAAATCAAAATTATCAAAATTCAACAATTCCTTGTTGCTAATAATCTTTTCAATTCGGGGTAGAAATAAATAATTTGGCACTGGCTGATCGCTGCAATAAGCTGCAAATTTTTTTTCTAGTTTAATAAGTAACTCGATCATTAAGCAAGCCGAAGCTAAGGCGTCGCCATCCGGCCGCTCGTGGGTAACTATTAATATATTATTCGCTTTTTGAATCTTTTCAAAAGCTTGATTATATTTATCATTCATACATTTTTGCTTAGCTACTTATTATAACTAAAATAAATATAAATTGCAATAAAAAAAGAGCCTAGAAAAATATTTTAAATTTAGGGCTCTTTTTTATTTCTCCTTTTTTATCTGATCTAATAATTCTTCAATTTGTGCGGCATTTTTTTCGGTTTCGTCTATCCGCCAATGAAAACGGGGAATTCTTCTTAAACGAGTTTTCTTTCTTAAAATATTTGAAATACGACTGGAATTTTTTTTTAATTCTTCTAGGGTTTTGCGCGCATATTTAGCTGGCAAAACTGAAATACCTATTTTTGAGTTACTTAAATCAGCCGCACAATCTACATAACTTATAGTGATCAAACAATCAGCTAAATTTATTTCTCGGTTAATTAAATTAGCCAATTCGCTTTTTAAAAGTTGATTGACTTGTTCAATACGTGGCATACGATCTTGTGCTAATCCGCTAATCCCGAAACTTCGGGACTAATGCCGCCAGCCTCGCCAAATCTAGGCGGGCGAATTGCTAAATATATTTCGTTATTCGCGATTAGCATCACATTATATTTTTTTTATCATCTTTTCCTCTTTATGAAAATTTAACAAATCACCTTTTTCCACTATTGGCTTGCCTTCAAATTGTAGACCGCATTCTTGACCTTCCTCAACCCGGCTTACGTCTTGCTTACCGGCCTGCAAGCGCACAATTTTACCTTCAGTAATAAGATTTTTATCCCGGATTACTTCCACTAAACTATCTCTCTCAATCCGACCCTTTAAAATTTTAGCACCTATTATTTGGCTCTGACTTTCAGTTCTGAAAATATTTAAAACTTTTGCTTGTCCTAAATCAATCTTTTTTATTTCCGGCTCAATTAAGGCCTGCATTTCTTCTTTTACATAATCTATCAAGTCGTAAATAATATTAAAAATCTTTGCCTTTACTCCTTTTTCGCGAATTAAATTTTCTACCTGGGGAGCGATTTTAACATTAAATCCTACAATCTGCGCCTTTGCTGTTTCGGCTCGTTCAATATCTCCTTCGATAATATTACCTAAACCTTTATATATTATTTTAATTTTTACCTCTTCGGTGCTAATCTTTTCTAATGACTCTCCAACCGCCTCAGCAGAACCTAAAACATCGCTCTTAATTATTAAATTAATTTTTTTAATTTTCTCCCCCTCTTCCTCATTTTCATCCAGATCACTCTTTAAATCAAATTTATTTGTAGTTTTCATTTTATTAATTTTACATTTTTCTCCCTCGCCTACTTCTAAAATATCGCCAACCTGGGGAGAAATTTTTAAACCTAATATCATAACTGGAACCGAGGGCCGAGCTTCTTTTATCACTTCTCCTTTATAATTTTTTAAGGCTCGCACCTTACCATAAATCATATTTTGGAAACAAAGTTGGTCGCCTACTCTTAAAGCGCCATTCTGGATTAAAATTGTCACTACTATCCCCGCTCCTTTATCAACATTTGATTCAATCACTGTACCAGCAGCCTTTGCATCCGGGTTGGCTTTTATTTTGTCCATTTCCATATCAGCCACTAACAAAATCATATCCAACAAATCTTCAATCCCTTGGCCATCTTTAGCAGAAATCGGAACACAAATTGTTTTACCGCCCCAATCCTCTGGTGTAATATTTAACTTTGTTGATAATTCTTGTTTTGTTTTATTAATATCAGCTTCCGGCTTATCAATTTTATTAATAGCAACCACAAAAGGAATTTTTGCCGCTTCAATTATCCGAAAAGCTTCGATTGTTTGCGGCTTTACTCCGTCATCAGCCGCAACAACTAAAATTGCGATGTCAGCTACTTTTGCTCCTCGGCTGCGCATAGCAGTAAAAGCTTCATGTCCGGGTGTATCGATAAAAGTAATTAGTCTATTTCTTCTGGTTGCCTGATAGGCGCCTATATGCTGGGTAATACCGCCGGCTTCGCCGTCAACAACATGCGTTCTCCTAATCGCATCAAGTAATTTTGTTTTACCATGATCAACATGGCCCATTACAACAATAACCGGTGGTCGGTTCTGCAGCATCTCTTTTTTTTCTTCACTTAAAATTTGGCTTAATTTATTTTTTTCAGACTCAAAAGTAATATCCTCTTCTTGCGACTCATCTAGTTTTATATCTAAACCTAAATCAGAGCCGACTACCGCCGCAGTTTCATAATCAATTTTCTCATTTAAAGAAACAAAGACGCCATTTTTCATTAATTCAGCTAAAATTTTATTAACCGGAATTTTAGTTAAATTAGCTAAATCACGAACAGTGACATGTTGAGGAATAGTAATTGTTTTTTTAACTTTTTCACCCTGATCTAGCTGCTCTTCGGGAGTAATGCTCTCTGTAGCTTTCTGTTTTTCATATTCTTTTATTAAGCTCGGCCAGTCACGGATTATTTTTTGCGCTATTCGGTTATCAACTTTAATCGCTTTTTGCCCAACATGAAAACCAAGCTGCGGTAATATCTCGCGCAACTCCTGTGGATTTACTTTTAAAATTCTAGCTAATTCAGTTACGTTCATTTTTTTATTCCAAATTAATAAAAAAGCAACCAGTTATTCTGCTTACTATTATCTAACTTTACAATATTTTTATTAATAAGTCAACTAAAACTAATGAACGTTTATAAAAAATTTTAAGTATACTTTTTGAATAAAAACAATATTGAGTAAAAATAATTTTTTTGCACAAAGCATTACTTTAAAACCTTAACCACGGCTTCTACTAACTTTTTTGATTCATAATAATCCATTAGCTGGTTTTTCCAATCAGAATCAGTTATAAAAATCGTTGGATCAACCCCCCGGCCCTCAATCGGTTGGTTGTCTTCACGAAGAGTTATGCGGTGAACGAGAAATATGGAATACTTTTCGCTTGTATCAATCTGGGTATCTAAATTAAAAACTCTTTCTACTGTGCCCCAACCCCTGGTAGTTTCCCCCACTAAAACTCCGACATTATATTTTTTTAAGGTAGCCGCCATAATTTCGGCTGAAGATTGAGTTGCATTATCTATTAAAACTACTACCTTTTTATACCTAACTAGGCCAGGCAACCAACCAACCTTTGTTTTAAACGGCTCTTTTTCTCCCTGGTGGTAAAATTCATAAGCATATTGGTCTAAACCAATAAATGGCCCTAAAAACCATTGCATTAGATCAATCGCTCCGCCTACATTCCCTCGCAAATCTAAAATTAATGAATCAAGCTCTTCTCCTTGGTCAACGCCTGCTACTGCTTGTTGGAATTCTTCAAAAGTCGTGGGCGACATCTTTTTTAAATGAATATAAAAAACTTCTGGTGAGATTAAACGTCCAACTGCGGTTGATTCTACCCCAGACTCATCATACACAGTCTTTTTATTTTCATCAGCTAAAGTTTCATAAGCTCTGTCAATTTGGGCAATTTTTTCTTTAGCCTCTTCTTTAACTTCTGCGGGCTGCTCTTCGTCTTTGATAATTTCGTCTAGCTCTTCCTTCTTTTCCTGATAAACTTCATTAACCTCTTCAGGCGTTGCTTCCTCCGGAACCTCCAAAGATTCATATAAATTCACTCCTTCGTCAATATTTTTTACCGTGTCCTGCAAAGCCTGCTCATCTTTCTCGGTATAAAGACCGCTCCGGCCAAACGGTTGTAAATTAGCTAGCACAATTTGCGCAATATTAACTGCAAAGGCTTTCTTTTCTTCATCGTTCATATTAGTAGTCTGTTCGTTAAACAAGCTTTTTATTTCTTCTTTATTTTTAACTTCGCTTGATACTTTTTTATCTATTACTTTTTCGGCCGCGGCTTTATATAAATTACTTAAATCTTCGTCAGATACTTTTTCCCAATAATTCTCTTTAACCTTGTCGTAAATTTCAAATAAAAACGCTAAATATTTATCTTCAAAAACAAACCCGCTTTCAGGTGCTTTCTCTTTATTTTCTTCTCTACCTAAATCAACTGATTTAACAACCATGGCAATTGAAAACAAAAGCCCTAAAAATATAATAATTTTTAATGCTGAATAAGGCTTAGCCCGCTTTACTTGTTTTTGCTTTTTTGTTTTATTAGTTTTTGGCATATTGTATATTATTAACCATTTAGCCTTATTATTATCTCTTTTTCTTTTAAATAAATCAAGCTAGCTATTTCTTTTCAATTTATTTACTATTACTTTACTATTAATTTACAATTGATTTGCTTTTATTTACTAAAGCTTTACCTCTTTAAATATGTAAAACATAGTAAAGGGCAGTAAATAATAGTAATCAAATATTTGTTTTATTTGTGAGAAAATTCGTTGATTCGTAATATATAAATCTTATTTCATTGCATTATTATTGTTATTTAGTATATTTTTAACTGGTTTAAAACTTAAGCGATGAATCGGGCAGGGTCCATACATGCGCAGGCATTCAAAATGCTGGCGCGTACCATAACCTTTATGCTCTTTAAATCCGTACTGCGGGTATTTTTCATGCATTTCATTCATTATTCGATCGCGGGTTACTTTGGCGATAATTGAAGCAGCGGCAATTGAAAACACTTTAGCATCGCCCTTAATTATATTTTTTTGCTTTAAACTAAAATTCGGTATCGGAAAACCACCATCTAAAATTATAAAATCCGGCCTTTCTTTTAGGCTACTAATCGCTTTCTTCATGGCCAGAAAAGAGGCTTGTAAAATATTTATTTTGTCAATCGTCTGCTGATCGCAGATACCAATCCCAACTTCATTAAATTCTTCTAAAATAACATCATATAACTCTTCCCTTTTTTTGGCTGTTAATTTTTTAGAGTCTTTTATGTTTTTTAATTCTTTATTTTTCATCATGCATCCGTCACTAATCAAAACACAGGCCGCCACTACCGGCCCGGCTAATGGCCCTCGGCCAGCTTCGTCAATCGCCCCGATTAATTTATAACCGGCTTGAAACAAATTTTGTTCTTCGTTTAAATTTAGCATATTATATGCAATCTTCAATTAAACCCTTAAACTCAGGATTTAAAAATGACCATTTATATTTAAATTCATCTTCACATACTTTATGCTTAACACAATTACGGGCGACATAATTAAGATGCTTATTAAAATCTTTTTCTCCCCGAATTACATGGTCGTGAAAAGATTGCTGCCATTTAAATTTGGGGAGGCGGCATTGAGGTTGGCCGTATTTTTTAATGAATTGATTTTTTAATTGTTTTAATACGTTATCATGTAAATATATTATATGAGAAAAATCTTTATAATCTCCACCCTGAAGGCGAGATTCGCGAATCTCGCCTTCATTATTGATATTAAATAAAGAAGTTATATCACGTGAAAAATGCCGTTTTAAAAATTGCATTATTTTCGATATATTAAATTTCCCTTCTGGCTTTAACATTAAATGCACATGGTCTGGAATTATAATAAATCCAAATAATTTAAAATTTTTCAATATTTTGCCTAACCGCAAATTGGCAATGAATAATTGGCAAAGCGTATCTTCTTCAAAAAATGGAAACCTTTTGTGTGTATTGGTGGTAATAAAATAAATATAATCCTTATTATAAAAACGCTTTTGATGGTGGTGGGCAATAATATTAAATTGGTAATTGCGATTTGCCATATTTTTATTATAGCATAAACACCATAAGCAAAAGCAGATTTAACAAATAACACTGAAGGCGAGCAAACGTTTGCTCGCCTTCATTGTTATTTTACTCATCCTCATTTTTTTTCCTTAATTCTGTTTTCTACCTCGGTCAAAAAATTTACCGATTTCTTTACCCTGCTTTAACTGTAAATATTCATAAGCAGCTAAAGCGGCAATTGTTCCTTGGCCTGTGCCAATAGTAATTTGTTTAAAAGGTACTGTGGTGACATCTC
>JBDRCJ010000014.1:0-3968 GCA_043821805.1 Patescibacteria group bacterium | reverse complement strand
TTCTAGAGCATTATCAACCATTAAGGGGAGCTTATTATTTTTGATAGTTAGTTTTTTTAAAGAAAAAAAGCTTTGGTTTTGGTCAGTTTTTAAATTAATTAATTTTTTTGGTTTTTTGGTTCTGATGTGAAGTTCAAGTATTCCATCTTGCGGATTTGATTTTATTTTATCTGAAATAATTTTTGCAGTTGATAAATTAATAATATTAATTTCGCCTGGATCAAGAATTTCAATAGAATAATTTTTGGCGATTTCTAGGATAGTTGACTGGCTGCTGATAGTAGCCTGGGAGAGAAAAAAAACATGATTAGCTTTAGCCACGTCTAATTGTTCTATTCGACGAGCTGACAGGGCGTCACAAGCCTCCTCCCCCTCTTTTATTCCTAAGCCTTCGGCAATACTATTGTTTTCTTGGCCAATCGGGATAAAGCCGATAGGAATATTAATTTCCATACTATTTTTTATTTCTGTATTTAAAACGGCGTTGATGACTTGGTTAAAAGTTTTATTATTGCCAACCGCGGTTATAGTTTTTGCGCCATATTTTATTTCATTTTCAACAGTAGTAAAAATATTTTTCATTAACCCTAAGCGAATTATTTTTCCGTTTAAGCCTAGATCAGTAATTCGAGTTTCAACTTGGGCGATAACAGCATCGTATTTTTTATTATTTACGTAATTGTCGTAAATATAAATGTGCATAATTTTAAAATAATAAAATCGATCCGCCTTTGGGGCTGATAAAAATTAAATAAGTTACTCTTTTTCTGAAGACTGCTTGTCTGCTTGTTTTTCTATAGAACCCATCGAACATTTTCCGTTAAGAGTAGCTCCCCGCTCAATAGAGAGTGAGGCGCATTCAATGTCACCAATAATTTTTGCCGAGGCAGTCATTTCTAAATAGCCTTTAATTACTACATTGCCGTTAATTTGCCCGCCGATTTTTGCTTCTTTAGCTTGGACACTGGCGGTTACTATCGCTTTATCGCCGATAAAAATATTTCCGCTAGTTTTTAAACTTCCTTCTAGCATGCCTTCTACAATAATATTTCCCTGTCCCTGAAAATTGCCCTTAACTTTAACCGAAGGACCAATTATTGTTTCTACCTCCTTGAAATTTGCTTTTTCTTCTTGCTGTTTAAACATATTTTTTGTCCGCCAGCTGGCGGATTAGTAAAGTAAGTTATAAGTTAATTTTAATTAAGAGTTTATTATTTGTCAAAAGAATTTTGTTAGTGTAATATTTAAAATAGCATGATTAACATTACCGCCTAAAAGTGGTTTTTTATTTAGCCAGATTTCGTTAATAAATCAATAGTTTATTAGTAGTCCTGTTATGTTGCGAATTAGTTAACTATGAAGCGGGCTCTTGTAGTTTAATGGATAAAACAAGGACCTCCTAAGTCCTAGATCCAGGTTCGATTCCTGGCAGGGGCACAATTGTTAATAAATAAGATAAATTAAAATATAAAATATTGTTACTATCAATTTTAGCTAATATTAGTAAAATAATATAGTTCTTTAAAGAACATGTATTATTGGGCCTGTAGCTCAGTTGGTTAGAGCGCATGCATGGCATGCATGAGGTCAGGGGTTCGACCCCCCTCAGGTCCACCACTTTAAATTTAGAATGTAGCCTTGCCTATCGGCAGGCAGGAATTTGAGAATTTAGAATTAATGTATAATAACTAAATTTTAATATAGTTCAAAGGCATGGCAACTAAGAAAGTCTATATAATTCATGGCTGGGGTGGTTACCCAGAAGAAGGTTGTTTTCCTTGGTTAAAAAATGAATTAGGAAAAAGGGGTTATGATATATTTATTCCCTCAATGCCAGAACCAGAAAAACCAAAAATTAAGGAATGGGTGGCTTATATTAGCCAAATTATTGAGAAACCAGATAAAAATACTTATTTGTTTGGCCATTCAATCGGAGCTCAAGCAATATTAAGATATTTAGAATCATTAAATAAAGACGTGAAAATCGGCGGAGCCGTATTTTTAGCCGGTTGGGTTCATCTAACTGATGAAGCTTATGAAACTAAAGAAGATGAAAAAATCGCAGAGCCATGGTTAAATACGCCGCTAAATTGGGATAAAATAAGATCGCATACTAATAATTTTATTGCTATCTTTTCAGATAATGATAAATTAGTTCCATTAAGCGATAAAAAAATTTTTAAAGATAAATTAGGCGCAAAAATTATAATAGAGAATAAAAAAGGACATTTTAGCGGATCTGATAATATTAAGAAATTACCAAGCGCTCTTAAGTCTTTTTTAGAAATTGCTAAATAAAAAAGTTTTTTAAAGAACATTATAATAGTTCTACACAGAACATTTAATGATTCTATAAAGAACTAATAATCTTGACTTAGGAAATTAATTATTAATTAACATTTTTATTTTATTTATAGTTCCTCCCCCTTGTCTGAAGGGGGAGGTTAGGAGGGGGTCTTAAATCATATTTACACCCCACCCTAACCCTCCGCTTAATAAGGGAAGGGAATACTAATAAAGACCATATTTATGACATTTACAGATCAAAATTTTAAAGAAGAAGTAGAAAGCAGCCAAAATTTAGTTTTGGTTGATTTTTATGCTCCTTGGTGCGGTCCATGTAAATTAATGGCGCCAATCATTGATGAATTAATAGAGGAAAATAAAGGTAAAAATGTAAAGATCGGAAAAATAAACGTAGATGAAAATAAAGAAAACGCGGAAAAATATAATGTTATGGGAATTCCAACTTTAATATTATTTAAAAGCGGTAAAATAGTTGACCAGGCTACTGGAGCGCAATCTAAGGAAATGTTGCAAAATTGGATAGACAAAAATGTATAAATACCTATTTTTAAGACTTAAGTCTAGAAAAATGTAGACTTAAGTCTAGAAATAAGCATAAAGTGGATAAGTCTACGTTTTTGTGGACTTAAATATATAATTTCGCTAATATTAGCTAAATTATTTTAGTGGATAAAATGGGGATATGCTATAAATTATTTATTATAAATTTATGTATGATACAATAATAATAGGTTTAGGTCCAGCTGGGCTTACTGCGGCTATATATGCTGCTCGTCGAGAAATGAAAGTTCTAATAATAGGCAAAGAATTAGGCGGACAGCTAGTTTGGGCTTCTGAAATAGAGAATTATCCTGGGTTTAAATCAATTAATAGCTTTGAATTAATTGAAAAAATGAAGGACCAGGTAGTAAATTTAAGAGTAGAAATTAATAATAATGAAGTTAAAGGAATAATTAAATTAGAAAATGGCGGCTTTATTTTAAAAACTGAAAAACAGGAATATAAAGCTATGACTATAATTATTGCCATGGGTTTAAGCCCTAGGCGTTTAGCTATACCTGGCGAACAAGAGTTAACCGGGAAGGGTGTATCATACTGCGCAAATTGCGATGGCCCGTTTTATAAAGAAAAGATAGTAGCAGTAGTAGGTGGAGGGAATAGCGCCTTAGATGCCGCTGAACTTTTATCGAAAATTGCTAAAAAAGTATATTTAATACATCGCCGGGATGAATTCAGAGGCTTTGAAGCTTTAGTTGAAGAAGTAAAAAAGAGAGATAATATTGAAATGGAAATTTGCTGCGAGCTACAAGAAATTATTGGTAAAGAAAAGGTAGAAAAAATAAGATTAATTAATAATCAAATTAATGAAATGAAAGAAATTGTTGTTGATGGTGTATTCATAGAGATCGGTCGGATCGCCCACACTGATTTAATATCTAATTTAGTTAAGCGTGATGAGAAAAATCAAATAGTAATTAATGAAAAATGCCAAACTAGCACTGAAGGCATTTTTGCTGCCGGAGATGTCACCACAGTACCTTTTAAACAAATTACTATTGGCACAGGCCAAGGAACAATTGCCGCTTTAGCTGCTTATGAATATTTACAGTTAAAGCAGGGTAAAGAAATCGGTAAATTTTTTGACCGAGGTAGAAAACAGA
>JBDRCJ010000013.1:0-5615 GCA_043821805.1 Patescibacteria group bacterium | reverse complement strand
TTATCAACAAGTTAATTGGAATTAACTATATTAATATATTTTGTTTAAAAATTAAAAAAATAATATGTTTGCAAACATTAAAACAACTGGGAAAGGGGGTGAGAATATGAATAAAAAAGGTTTTACTTTAATTGAGTTATTGGTCGTTATTGTAATTATTGGTATTCTAGCCACCCTCGCTACCGTAGCATTAGGAAGCGCCAGAACCAAGGCTAGAGATGCAAGGCGCGTTTCTGATATTAAGCAGATTCAAACTGCTTTAGAGCTGTTTTACAATGAGAATACTAGATATCCAAGTACTACCGCTGTTGCCGCAGCTTCAGCAGTCCTGTCTTCCCAATTGACAACTTATATGCCTAATGTTCCAGATGATCCTAATGAGCCGGATTGTAACGTCGTGGCTTATACTAATTACATGTATACGCCTAGGAATAGCAGCGGAGTTCTTGATATTACTGCTTCTCCATCTTCCTATAGCATTGAGTATTGTTTGGCCGGTGCTACTGGTGAAGTTCTCGCAGGTTATAACACAGCTTCAACTTCCGGAATTCATTAAAGAAATTTAGCATTTAACAAGATTATTAAATACAGGCTATAAAGCCTGTATTTAATATTGCTTAGTAGATTATTTTAATGATACAATGAATTTAGATATGAATTTAGAAAAAGCAATAAAAATTATTAAAATAGTAGAATTTATTTTAATTTTGGCTATTATTACTTTAGTGCCAGTTTATTTTGATGCATTTCAAGAAACTTTTAATTCTTTTATTTTAAATAAAATAATTTTATTCAGAATTTTGGCTTCAATACTGGCGATTGTTTGTTTATTAGAGATTAGCTTATCAGGCAGAATTAGACTCTATAGAGATAAATTATTATTTATTTTTTGGGGTATAGTTGGAGGCTACTTAATAATAGCAAATTTTTTTTCATTGCATCCTCAAATTAGTTTTTTTGGATGTTATTTTAGAAATCAAGGGGTTCTAAGTTTTTTATTTTATTTATTGTTTTTTATTTTGCTTATTTGCCATATAGTTAAATTTAAGCAATTTAAACAGTTGTCATTGGCAGCTGCAATAGGTTCGTTATTTGTTTGTCTATATGGCTTGATTCAGATTTTGGGCTTAGACCCATATTTGTGGAGCGAGCAGGGGGCAAGGATTTTTTCTACAACTGGCCAGCCAAATTTTTTAAGTTATTATTTAATTTTAGCAATACCATTAACAGTATACGCTTTATTTTTCGCTGTTAAGAAATTTATTCCAAAATTTTTGATATTTATAATTATTGTTTTTCAGTTATTGAATTTATTTTTTACTTATAGCCGTGCCAGTTGGCTTGGCTTTTTATTTGGCTTGGTTTTCTTAATTTTATTGTTGTTATTTTTGCGCGGTTATAAAAAAATTGTTTTTAGCTTATTAGGCATCATTTTTTTAACATCTGTTATTTTTATTTTTAATTTTCAGAGCATTTCATCGCAGATTAGATTAGTGAATGATAGCATTGAACAGCCGATTATTAAACGTTTACTCAGTTCTTTTTACTTAGATAAAGGCTCTAATCAAATTAGAATTAATTATTGGCAATCAGTTTTAACAGAATTTAAACAAGCTAGCTGGCAAAGAAAATTATTAGGTTATGGCAAAGAGAGCCAGCCTGATATTTTTATTAAATATTATAATTCAGACTGGGCATTAATGGAAAAACTTGATTCTTTTCCTGATCGCGCTCATAACTTTATTATGGATACATGGTTAGAAACAGGTTTATTAGGCATGCTTTTTCTATTTTTATTCCATGTTTATATTATTTGGCAAAGTTTTAAATACTTACTTAAAGGACATCCCACCAAAGAGGAATATTGGTGGCTAGTAATGGGTTTAACTACATTGGCTGGCTATAATTTTGCTAATTTGTTTGGTTTTTCTTTAGGTACTCATTATGTATATTATTATTTTATTTTAGCAAGCTTGTATTTTGTTGCTAACAAAAATAAATCAAAGATTTATAATCTGCATAAATTAAGGCTTCCATCACGCATAATTATTTGGTCTGCTACTGCATTATTTTTAATTATTTTTAATTATTATTTTAATGTTAGATTATTATTAGCTGATCATTATTATATGGAAGCAAAAAAAGCAGAAGCTAAATCAGATTGTTTAATTATGTTAGAGAATATGAATAAGGTTGTTAGCATGTACCCGACTAGCCCATTTTTTAAAGATGCATTCATTACAATTAGTAGCAATTGTTCTAAATATGTTTCAAGTAAAAAAGATTTAGTTAATTTAATTAATAATGTTTTAGACCAAGCAGATTCTTATGGCCCAAAAGAGAAAACTATTCATACAGAACGCGTTATAGCGCAGGCCTATGCCTTGTTTGGCTATTATGTTAATGAAAGTTATTATAATAAAGCAGAGGAAATGTATCAAGAATTGATTGTTATTAATCCTAATGTCAGCATTATGTATCAAAATTATGGCAGAATGAAATTATGGCAGAAAGATTATAATGCAGCTATTGCCATTTTTAATAGAGGCTTAAATATCCTCCCGATTGTCGAGCCAAGTAATTCTTTATGGGCACGAGAATTTATTGAGGAAAAAGAGGCTTATTTTTATAAATTAATAGGCGATGTTTACTATGCGCAGGAAAATTGGAAGCAGGCTTTAGAGTATTATCAAAAGATTTTAACTTTGCGGCCTTTGTTTATTCCTGGATACAAAAGCATGGTCGATGTCTATTATCAGCAGAGTAATTTACAGCAAGCTATTGTTTACAGCGAGAAGGCCTTGCGCCTGGACATTAATAAATTACCTTGGCAGAAGGATCTGCTTTTGCTTTATAACGAACAGGGCAATAAACAAGAGGCTTTGTTATTGGCTAAGGAGATTTTGATTCAGGAGCCAGGCAATGTCGTGGCCAAGGAGTTGATTATAAAATATGAGTAGAATAGATAAAGCTTTAACCATGGTAAGACAAGGGCAGTTACTCCAATTGTTGGGTAAAAGTTTGCGTTTTCTTTTTAAAATACCATACAGTTTTTTCTTTGCCACGCAGATAAAAAATATAGAAAATCAGTCCGTGGAACAATTGATTGATTTTATGTATAACAAGGGCTTTAATTTAATTACGCCAGCGCAGATTCAATCAGAAATTAGGCAACTAGGCGAAATAGTGCGAGAATTAAAACCGAAAAATATTTTAGAAATAGGTACAGCTAATGGTGGCAGCCTTTTTCTTTTTTGCAAATTAGCTGATCAGCCAGCTAAAATTATTAGCCTTGATTTGCCCTGGGGTAAATTTGGCGGCGGTTATCCTTTGTGGAAAATTCCGTTGTATCAGTCTTTTGTTAATGAAAAACAGAATTTGCATTTATTAAGAGCCAATTCACATCTTGAGGAAAGCGTGGATAGAATAAAAAAAATTTTAGGAGAAGAGAAGTTGGATTTTTTGTTTATTGACGGCGATCATACTTATGAAGGAGTGAAAAGGGATTTTTTGATGTATAGCCCATTGGTCCGTTCCGGTGGTATTATTGCCATGCATGATATCACTCCCCATCTTAGCATTGATGTTGGGGTAGATAAATTTTGGCAAGAAATAAAAGGAGATTATCAAAATAGAGAGATTATTAGTGTGCCTATGGAACATTGGGCTGGCATCGGTGTTATATATAACAATTCCTTATATGTTTAAAATTCCTATTCTATTTATTGCTTTTAATCGTCTTGACACCACTTTAAGAGTATTTCAGGCCATCGCCCAGCAAAAGCCTGAAAGATTATTTTTTGCCGTTGATGCGCCGCGTAATATATTAGGAGAAAAAGAAAAGTGTGATAAGGTTAGATCATTGATGCAAAAAGTTGATTGGCCATGTCAAATCAAAACTTTTTTTCCTAAAGAAAATATGGGTCCGCGTTTAGCTGTTAGCTCAGCCATTTCTTGGTTTTTTGATAATGTGGAGGAGGGAATTATTCTGGAGCATGATTGCTTGCCAGACCATAGTTTTTTTAAATATTGCCAAGAACTATTGGAAAAATACAGGAATAATGACAATGTGATGCATATTGGCGGATATAATTATTTGCCTAAAAATTGGAAAATTAAAACAAGCTATTATTTTTGTCATGTACCGCAAATCTGGGGCTGGGCTACTTGGCGACGAGCTTGGCAACACTATGATTTGCAAATGACAGCTTTTTCAGAATTTGTAGCTAAGAATAAGATTAAAGAAATTTTTAAACAAAAATTAGTGCAGGATTTTTGGTTAGAGGTTTTGCAAAAAAATTATGAAGGCAGAGATATTAGCTGGGATTGGCCTTGGTCTTTTGCTTTATTTAATAAAGATGGTTTAGCTATTAATCCTAATGTTAATTTGGTGAAAAATATAGGTTTTGGCAAAGAAGCGCTGCATACTAAAAATGTTAAAGACCCTGCAGCTAGGCTGACATTAGAGAGTATAAGTTTCCCTTTAGTACACCCAACTGAATTAAAAGCAGATAGAAAGGCTGACCAACTTATTAATAAAGCTAGAGGCGTTTCTTATTTAAATTATGGTGTTAAGAGATTATTAAAAAAGTTAGGTATGTTTAATATAATAAAGTTTATTTATTTAAAATTAAGATAATAAAAATTGTAAGTTTTTATGTAAATATACTGACTAATATGAGTTTTTTTAATAAGCGCAAAGCTGTGTATTATAAGTCACAGAATTATTTTTATCTTAAACACTACGGACTGCTTTGTGCTATAATAATGAGGATAATCCGTTGGCTATATAGAATTTTAAATTTATTTATAAAATAACTATGCTTATCTCATCCTACATCCTTGTTTTATTCCTCGGCCTGTCAGCCGGCAGCTTTATAAACTGCTTTGCCTACCGTTTG
Organism: Patescibacteria group bacterium; assembly: GCA_043821805.1. Classification (GTDB taxonomy): domain Bacteria; phylum Patescibacteriota; class Patescibacteriia; order Patescibacteriales; family CAYMCJ01; genus JBDRCJ01. The sequence goes on along the minus strand of JBDRCJ010000013.1, from coordinate 714 downwards.
TATAAGGGCAAGACTATTTTAGGGCGCTCATTCTGTCCAGCATGCATGAGCAAGCTTTCCTGGTATGACAATATACCGATTTTAAGCTTTTTAATCCTTAAAGCTAAATGCCGCTATTGCGAGAAAAAGATTTCTCTGCAATATACCCTTATTGAAACAATTACGGCCAGCTTGTTTATTTTAGCTTTTTACCTAAGCCCTATTTCCCAAAACTTGATGTTTGCTATGCCAGAAGTTTTAATTTTGTTAAGAAATTGGTTCTTAATCAGTTTTATGGTAATAATTTTTGTCATGGACTTTAATTGGTATGTTATTGTGGATAAAGTAAGCCTTCCTGCAGCAGGCATAATGCTAGTCCTGAATTTGCTGCTCGGGTTTTCTTGGCAAAATTTGCTTTTAGCTGGTATAATAGGGGCAGGATTCTTTCTTGCTCAGTTTATTATTTCCAGAGGAAAGTGGATCGGAGGCGGAGATGTAAGGCTGGGCTTGTTAATGGGCTTTGCCCTGGGATATCCGCAAGTATTAGTTGCTATGTTTTTAGCCTATTTATTAGGTTCAATTATTGGAGTTATCTTAATAATAATGGGCAGGAAGAGACGAACTTCTAAGATGCCTTTTGGAACTTTCTTGACAATAGCTACAATTATATGCCTCTTTTGGGGACATTATTTACTAACATTCTATTTAAATTTATATAAATAATCTATGCAAGAA
>JBDRCJ010000012.1:0-2882 GCA_043821805.1 Patescibacteria group bacterium | reverse complement strand
AACCGGAGAAACAATATTTGCTGTCTTTAAATCTACAGTGATTTCACAAGAAGCGTACTCTCAATATCGGCAAAAAAATGCCTATGCCGGAATTGAGCAGAAAACAAACTAGCTGTACATTTTTTTAAAAAACATTCTTCTTCACAGCCTCGCGCTATCCAAAGCGAGGCTTTTTTATTTCTACCAAACCAGCGGTTTAACCGCTTGCGAAGCGGTTAAACCGCTTACCCTTTACTCTAATAAATATTGCTTAATATCATCCTTTCTTTGTCTAGCTTCTTTAATAATTATTCTAACTAAATCTCTATATTCACTCACGTTCAAAAAATCTTTTAAAATAACATTCTTATTACAAAGCGTTCCCTTTCTTAATCCTAAAAAATCTTTATAGCTTGACCAAGGCCAGTCTTCTGCCTTAGTAATTTTATGTATCTCCGGATTGCCATTGATGTAGCCAGAGAGATAAAGGAGGTAATTATCGGTTTTTATTTGAATAGCCTTGTAAGTTCCTTCGAATAATGAACCAGTTCGTTTATGTTTATAGTTAAAATATTTAGTGTAGCCGATAGCAAGTTTATGGATAAATTTTTCTATACCTTGATTATTAGTTTGTTTTAAAAGAAGGTGTATATGGTTAGAGTTTAAACAATAACAAACAATATCAACTAAATTTGGCATGCTCATGAAACTTAGTTTCGGGTACCCGAAACTAAGTTTCTTTCCTTTTTCTCCAGCTTGTCTTTTTTCATAATCTCTTTGTACATCCGTTGATTCATTATTAAACTCTCTCATGCTTCTAATAAAACGCAGGTAATCATTTTCGTCCATAAATACTTTTCTTTTGTCTATTCCCCGGTTATAGATATGGTAATATGCACCAGTTTGAAATTGGAGGTTGCGCATAACTTACTCTCCTCCGCCAAGCACTTCTGCATAGGTTTCCATTAAAACCTCGTCGCTTATTTTATCTAATATTTCCTGATCCATGCCAGCTTCAAATAACATCTGTCGCAAAGTCGCGGCATCAGACTGACCGCTAATTATATCTGTTAAAGCCTGCTCTTCACCAATGGCTGGATTCTCATTTGGTGTTAGGGCGGTTCCGGTCTGATTTAATAAACTATTTAGATCATCGGCGTAATCAGGGCTACCGGCTTCCGCTTCTCCGCTAGTTAAAGGCGAACTAAAACAATCTCGGCCAGTAGGGCAATTCGGGTCATTTTCACTATCAATCTCATTTTTATCGCTAAAGCCGTCGCTGTCGCTATCTTCTAAATATGGCGAAGTATTATAAACATAAAGCTCATCCCAGTCTGATAAACCGTCTTTATCAGTATCTTTATTCATTAAATTAGCTTCTTCAGAAGTTGAATTTCCAGTAGAAACCCCCGCTTCTTCTTGGCTTTTATATGCTAAAGGCTGGGAAATGCTATTTTTAAGCTGAATCATCCATAAGCTAATTACTAAAACAGCAAAAACAGCCAAGCTTGCGGCCGCAATTTTTTGGCTGTTGCTAAATTTCGTCCTTATTGGATAATTATTTTCAAGCGGAAAATGCGTTGGATTTTCTTCCAAATCGCTATTCTCCTCCTCAAAATTATTGTTTTCTTGCATGGGGATAATATTTGTTATAAGTAAAACTAGTAAAATTAGTAAATTGGTCTATATTTCGCAATAATATTCTAATTTGAATATTTTTTCATTTGAATTAAAGTATTACTAATTAAACCATTTATTTTTGCCTCAACTTTCTCTATTTGTTTTAAAAATTTTTGCAATAATTCAGAGCTTATATAACCTACATCGAAACTTATAAATAAATCGCTTTTTACTTCATTTAAACAACCTTTAGCAATACCATAAAATCTTAAATTTTCTTTAAAATAATATCTGCCAAATCCTTCGGCAATGTTTGAAGCAACACCTCTCGCACTCTCTCTTAAATGTTTTTTTAAAATATACTCTTCACTCTTTGGATAACTTTTAGTTATAATATACACTCCCTGGCAAAGTAGTCTTGCTTCTTGCCATGCCTCTAAATCTTCTAATTTTTTAATTGTCATAAGTATGTTAAAAAACAACTACTTTACTAGTTTTACTTATAACTAATTTTACTAATAATATTTATTCACATGTTAACATAATTATACCATGTTTACCGCTTTTTCTCCAAATAATTTTATTTAAAATAAGTAAGCAGCCTAAGCCAGCTTTCAACTGACAATTCTTGCGCTCTAATATTAGTGTTAAACCCGGCTTTTATTAATTTTTTTTCCGCTTCAACTGGTAAAATTTGATAACCGGCCGCTAAATTATTTTTTAACATTTTCCTTTTACTAGAAAATCCTATCCGTACTAATTGAAAAAATTCTTTTTCTCTCTGTACGGGCAATTCATGAATTGCCCCTACGTTTAATCTTACTATCGCGCTATCTACCTCTGGTTCAGGCCAAAAATTTTCTTTACTAACATAATCTATAATTTCTGGTTTTGCATAAAACTGGACTGAAACTGCCAGTATACTCATCTTGCCGTCTTTTGCGACAATTCTTTGCGCCACTTCTTTTTGCAGCATTAAAACCATTAACTCTGGTTTTGCTTCATTTTCTCCCAGAAACTTACGTAAAAAAATGGAAGTTATATTATAAGGAAGATTAGCAACAATCTTATATTTATTCCCAAAAGTTCGATATTTGAATTTAGGATTTGGGATTTGATTTGAAATTTGAAATTTGAAATTTGAAATTTTCAATATGTCTCCATTGATAACTTCAACATTTCTTATTCCTTGTTTTTTTAATCTATCCTGCAAAATCTTTATAAGCTTATCGTCTAACTCAACTGCAATAACTTTCTTTACCCTACTCGCTAATTTTTCTGTA
>JBDRCJ010000011.1:0-2093 GCA_043821805.1 Patescibacteria group bacterium | reverse complement strand
ACCGAAGAAGCTAGTGGAATGGTAGATAATTTATTAAAGAATTTTGGCGGAAAGATAATTAAGTAGGAAGCGGGAATTAAAAAATGAGATTCTTGGGATGTTTAAGATTTTTGAGATTATTGGGATATTAAAAAAGAAATTTAAATGGGAGATCGCCTGCCTGCCTGCCTGCGCAGACAGGCAGGCAGGTCTAATGGCTGGCTAAATTTAAATGGGAGATCGTCTAATGGTAGGACGACAGGTTCTGGTCCTGTTAATCCAGGTTCGAGTCCTGGTCTCCCAGCACAGTAAGGGGTTTTTAGCCCGCCCTTCGTGAGGGGCGGGGCGAATCACTGTCCCGCAGCACGTATTAAGGTCGCTTTTTAATGTGCGGTCTTTTTTTTATTCTAAAATTGCTTGATTTAATTAAAATAAAATGGTAAATTACAGATATAAAATAAAATTATAATTAAGATAAAAAAATGGAACAAGAAAAAATGCCAAACGAAAAAAATAAAGACCATGAAGAATGCTGCCCTGGTCACAATCATAAAAAAAATCCCGGCGCTTTATTTATTCCAGGCGGAGTGATTTTAGGATTAGGGTTTGATTTTTTAATGGACACCATGCCCGCCGGTTTATTTATCGGCCTTGGCCTCGGTTTTGTTGCTTTTGCAGCCTCGATGTTTATTAAAAAAAGTTAAAATAAACATCTTTAAATGTATTTATATTTTAACCATTATTGCTTAGGTAATTGCTGTGATTTTGGTAATTTTAAAATGGAAGTATAAAAAATTAAAAAGCCGACTCGTAAAGTCGACTTTTTTTATTCTAAAAATTCTTGACTTAAATTAAATCCTCCAAAAGCGGACAGCAAAACATGGTAAATATCGAAAGCCTATAATCAACAACCATAAAAGATATGATTTTTTTGTAAAAAAAGAGAGGACTTCGCGATATGCAGGTGTCCTCTTTTAACCTTTGCTTTTTTTTTAAGCTCTTTTACCTTGTCCGGGGCAACCTCCCTGGAAAGGGTGAGCCAGGTTGGCTTTCGAAAGACGGCGCGCCCTTTTCATGGAATCGATCTGTCGAGGATCATTTCGATCAATTCGCCTGGGTGGCTCTGTTATTAACCTAAGTTTTGCTACCCTAGGGGGTTTAGCCAGGTAACCGACATCCTCGTTCTCCTTATCCTCATACACTTCAGCTTCGGGAACAAGCAGTTCGTGCACGAAAACGGGAAAGTCATTGGGATTATACCAACCAACATAATCTGAAAAGTGAATGTTTAAGATCGGTTTACCAACCAGTTCTGGGCATTCTTTCTCAATGTCCAAAACCTCTAAGGGAATATGTTCTCCCTCAGAATATTTTGAACATTCGCTGATAAAAAACACTTTTTCCATTTTGTCCTCCTTCTTTTTGATTGTTTATAGTTTTATTTATACCCCTGTAACATTACAAGGGGAAATGTGAAAGTACTTAATTATTATATTAATATTTAATGATAACATATTTAACATAATTTGTCAATGATATTTAGTAATTTTTTACTAATTTTAGCTATTAATTTGTAATTTTTGTTGACAAAATTTAATACATATGCTATAGTATAATATTAGTTCATTTTATCTCTTCGTAAAGCCTCCTGCGTTAATTGACCCGATTAGAGGGGATTTCTGCCGTTAGAGCAGATTAACGCCAAAGTAGGAGGAGATTATGCTTATTGACCTATCTCTGAAAAACAGAGAGCTTTACGAAGGTTGTGAGATCATTGAAGTGGGTGGACGCTTAACGCTGGAAACAAAACCAGAAGAAGCGTCCAACATTGTTGGCAGAAATGTCAACAAAATGATCGAGCAGACAAAGGCCGAAGATAGAGGCGAGGTCATCTTGACAGGACCGATGGCTGTCTGGGCTTACTTGGTGGTTTTCCATCTGGTAGTCCACAAATTCGGCAAAGTCTTTTACGATGATGGGCGAGGAAGCAAAGTTTTAATCGCCCAACACTAAACAACTAACCGGAGCAGAAGAACAATTTCTGCTCCTTTTTCTTTTTCTAAAAATTTTTGATTTAATTAAGGGGTAATGCAAAGGTATTAATATATTGTGGG
>JBDRCJ010000010.1:0-2928 GCA_043821805.1 Patescibacteria group bacterium | reverse complement strand
GGAATAATAAAAAAAAATAAATATCAGAAGAAGTTAAAAGAATTAAAATATTTTAAAGATTATATTAATAAAAATTGCCGCTGTTTAGAAATCGGGGCAGGTTGGGGAACGCTAGCTAAAGTAGTAAAGGATAATTATCATTGCGAGATAGATTTAGTAGAACCGTCTAAACTAGCCGCAAAAGTCGCTAAAGAATATTTTAAATTAAACGTTTATAATGATACCTTTAATAATTTTTTTAGTCGTAAACAAAATGAATTAAAATATGACTTAATTTATGCCTACCATGTTTTTGAACATATTTCAGACCCAAATGAATTTTTAGAAAAAGTAAAAAATTTATTAGAAGATAAGGGAAAAATACTATTCGCCCTCCCAAATACTTCAAGACCAGAGCAGCCGTCAGAGCGTTTATTCCATATTGACCATTGTTTCTATTATACGCCTAAAACTTTAGAGTTAATGTTTAATAAGCATAAATTTAAAATTATTAAGTTATGGCAGTGCGCTACTGACATGAAAGTAATTTGTCAATATGATAAGAGTCTAAAAATTAATGATTTTTATAACCAGGAATTAAATTTAGTGAAGAAGAGGATAATTAAAATGGATAAAAAATATAAGATTTTACGATTTATAAAGAGAGTTGTTTATTTCCCGTTAAATAGCACTCAGCGCGAAAGAATAAATAAATTAATATTTAAATATAAAAAATAAATGGAAATAATTTTAAAAGACAACCGAATAAGAACAATTTTAAGGTTAGCCAGCCAAGCCTTTGGCAAATATAAAAAGCAAATCTTAGTTTTAACTATATTAGGATTTATTGGCGGTATTCTAGAAGGTATCGGGATTAACGCTATTATCCCGTTATTTTCTTTTGCAATTGGTAACGGCGAGGGCGGTAGTGATTTTATTTCGCAGGCGATTGAAACCTTTTTCGGTCATATACATGTTAGCTTTAATTTAAAGTATTTACTTATTTTTATCTGTTCGCTATTTGTTTTTAAAGCTTTAATATTATTATATTTTAATTATTTAAGAATAAAAATTACCGCTGATTATGAAGAACGAACAAGGAACGAGCTATTTCAAAACACCTTAAATGCTGATTGGCCTTATTTATCAAAACAAAAATTAGGTTATTTAGAAAATGTTTTAATGGTAGACGTTCAGCACAGCGCTAATTTATTAGAGCTAATTAGCAACTCGATCATGATGGTTACTAGCTTATCAATGTATATTTTAGTCGCGATTAATATTTCTCTTTATATAAGTTTAATCACTTTAATTTTAGGCAGTATTTTATTTTTATTTTTTAAACCATTAATTTATAAAACTAGGGTATTTTCGTATGAAACCGAAAGAATGAATAAGACCGTAGCGCATTATGTTAATGAAAATGTTTTAGGTTTAAAGTCGGTAAAAACAATGCATGTGAGTGATGAAGTGTTTAAAATTGGCAAAGAGTATTTTAATAAACTAAAAAATTTAAGGATTAAAGTTTTTTTGGTTAGTAGTATTCATGGTTCATTACTTCAGCCGATTAGTTTAATTTTTATTTGCGTAGTTTTTGCCTTATCATATAAAACTCCGGGGTTTAACTTCGCTGTCTTAGTTGCGGTAATCTATTTAATCCAAAAAATCTTTACTTATATCCAGCAGATGCAAGCCGGTCTGCATGGCTTTAGCAACGCTGCTCCGTATTTAAAAAGCGTTTTAAATTATCAGGAGAAAGCTAAAAATAGTAAAGAAAAAATTCATGGCCAGGGAAGCTTTAAGTTTAATGATAAACTAGAATTTAGAGAAGTAAGTTTTTCTTATTATCCGGAAAAGGAAGTTTTAAATAAAATAGATTTTTCTATTAATAAAGGAAAATTAGTAGGTTTAATCGGCCCCTCTGGCGCTGGTAAAACTACTATTGTAGATTTAGTATTAAGATTATTTACACCTAATAAGGGGACGATATTATTAGACGGTAAAGATATTTCAAAAATAAGCTTAAAAGAATGGAGGAAAAATATTGGCTATGTTTCCCAGGATATATTTTTAACTAATGATACAATCGCTAATAATATAAAGTTTTATGATGAATCTATAACGGACGATGATATAAAAAAAGCGGCTAAAATGGCCAATATCTATAATTTTATTGCCAGCTGCCCGGATAAATTTTCTACAATTATCGGCGAAAGAGGCACCTTAATATCGGCTGGCCAGCGCCAAAGAATTATAATTGCTAGAATTTTAGCGAGAAAACCGAAATTATTAATTTTAGATGAAGCCACCAGCGCCCTAGACAATGAATCAGAGGTTAAGATCCAGAAAGTAATTGAAAACCTGAAAGGTAAAGTTACCGTTTTTGCTATTGCCCATCGCTTATCAACCGTAATAAACTCTGATAAATTATTAGTTATCGAAAACGGCCGAATTATTGAACAAGATACACCAGAAAAATTATTAAAAGATAAAAAGTCTTATTTTTATAAAGTTTATAATATAAGAGAATAATAGTGTTAAATAATATGAATGTATTTTTGATAGATTTTGTATCGCCGATTATGATTGAGGTTGCAAAAGAATTAAAAAATAAGGTTGAAATTTTGTATTGGACAGGACAAAAGAAGGATTTTGAAAAAATTAAGCAAGAAAAAGAACAGTTTCCCAATACAATTTTTCATAATAGCTTGGACGCAGCTAAGGGGATAGGAGCAAGAGAGATAAATGTAGATACATTTAATCCTCCGGGAGCTGATTTAATTACTGAAATGCTGGAATGCGAATCACTTACTTTAACGATGATGACCAGGTTGGATTATAAAAATATTTCTTTATTAAAAAAGAAGCATTTATATTATAAATATTTGCAATACTGGGATGGCGTAATAAATAAATTAAAACCGGATGTAATAATAATGCGAAGTGTTC
>JBDRCJ010000009.1:0-11277 GCA_043821805.1 Patescibacteria group bacterium | reverse complement strand
AAAGTAAATGATGATATTATTACTAAAGAAATAAATACTAGCCAAAATAAAATCGCTTTTATAAATAAACTATGGCTAGCTGACGCGGGAGAAAAAAATATTATCCTTTATACTGACGGTAGCCAAATAAATGCCGAGACTATTAATCCGGCGAAATTGCAAACAATAAAATTTACTGGCGGGGAGTTGATAATTGAAGAAACCTATAAGCTTTTTAGTAATGAATTGACTAGCACTACTACAGATTTAATTTTAGAAAAAGATGATATGATAATTTCCGGTAATGGAGTATTTAGTTTTTCTAAAAATAGTTTAATTAATCCGAGTTTAAAGAAAATCGGGCCTGATACAGATTTTTCTAATTCTCCTCTTAATTATATTTTAGCTAATTATCAAACTCCGAGGGAAGAAGAGGATTGGCAAATAGCTGAAGCGGAATTTGATTTAACCTCGGCCTATCGCGAATTTTATAAATATTCGTTTATTATTTCTATTCCTGGCTTAAAAATAGATGATGAAATTAATGACTGGCTGGAGATTTCCGAGATAAAGGTTGAACTTACGGGAAAAAGTTTGTGGGAGAAAATTGTAGATCTCGTAACTCGTAACACATAACTCGTAACGTAAATCTTATTAATCATATAAATCTTTGCTCGTTATTAGTGTTATTAGTGAAAATTAGTGTCGATTAGTGTTTTATTGCAAAGATTAATAAGATTTATAAGATAATTAATCAATCTAATTTAGTAATATAACATATGCTAAACATATTTTTTAAAGAATTATTTTACGTTTTAACCGGGGCAATAATTATTTTTGCAATTTTAGAAATATTCTGGCCGCGGCTTGTTTTAGCTTATTTTAACCTAAATTGGCTGTTGATTTTATGGCTTATTGTTGGTATAGTATTATTAGGATTTAAAAATAAAAAAGAAAAATATGAATAAAAAAATTTTTATGAATATACCTTTGTTGTTATTTGTACTTTTTATTTTTAGTCCAGTTTTAGGTAAAAATGGCTTTCTGATTTTAATTATTGGCTTAGCAATATTTTTTATAGTTAAAAATTTAAAAAATCTGCAGTTTGGCAAACTGGGATTTAATAAAAAAAATATGGATAACGAAAATGTAATTAATGTAGGTAATAAATCTATGCCTGATATAAAGAATATAAAAAAGATTATGGTTATTGCAGTATTGGCGATTTTGGCCATATGGCTATTTTTTGCCTCGATTGTGATAATTGATGCCGGTGAAACTGGTGTTTATTCTCTTTTCGGAAAAGTAAAAGACGAAGAGCTTCGTTCTGGTTTTCATTTAGTAATACCTTTAGCTAAAGTCACAAAAATGACAATTAGAACTGAAGAATATACTATGAGTATCGCTCAGGGCGAAGGCAAGAAAGCTGGTGCGGATGCGATTACTTCTTTAACTAAGGAGGGCTTAAGCGTTGATTTAGATATGACCGTGCTTTACCGCTTAAATGAAGAAAGCGCTTCGGATGTTTATAAAAATGTAGGCTTGACTTATGAAGAAAAAATTATTCGTCCATCAATTAGAACTTCAATCCGCGATATAATTGCCCAATACGAAGCTAAGGATATATATTCAGAAAAGCGTCAAGAAGCGGCCCTAGAAATACAAGCAGCCCTTAAGGGTAACCTAGAGCCAAGAGGAATAATTATTGAGGAAGTTTTATTGCGAAATGTAGCTTTACCATCGAATTTAGCTCAGGCGATCCAGGATAAATTACAGGCTGAACAGGAAGCTGAAAAGTATGATTTTATTTTAGCTAAAGAAAGAAAAGAAAAAGAAAGAAAAATTATTGAGGCTGAAGGCCAGCGCGACTCCCAACAGATTATTAATCAGAGCTTAACCCAGAATTATTTATATTATCTTTATATTAGGGAGCTTAAAGATAGGGAAGGAACAATCTATGTACCGACTAATCCGTCAACTGGCATGCCTTTATTTAGAGAGCTAGGGCAATAAAGATTAAATATTAATTATATGATTAAAAATAAAAAAATTAAAATTGAAGTTTCTGCCCGCCATGTTCATTTAACCGAAATTGATTTTATAAAACTTTTTGGTAAAGGTAAATTTTTAACTCCTTTGCGTAAGCTTTCCCAGCCCGGGATGTTCGCGGCTAAAGAGACAATAACTTTAGTAAACAAAGATAAAAAAATAACTAACGTCAGAATTGTCGGGTCGTTTAGAACAAAAACGCAAGTTGAAATTTCCTTAACTGACGCCTATTATCTAGAGATAAAACCGGCTATTAGAAAAAGCGGGAATATAAAAGGAAGTTCAGGAATAACAATAATCGGGCCAAAAGGCAGGGTTTTTATAAAAGAGGGAGTAATCGCAGCCCAGCGCCATATTCATGCCTCTCCGGCAATAGCTAAAAAAAATAAAATAAAAAACGGACAGATAGTTTCGGTAGAAGTAAAAGGAAAAAGAAAAATTACTTTTCATAATGTAGTTATAAGGGTAAAGCCTGATTTTAATTGGCATATGCATATAGACACAGACGAGGCGAACGCCGCTGGAATGGATAATAAAAATAATATCGGGGAAGTGATCGTCGCATAACACATAACAAGGAACAGGGAACCTGCCTACCGGCAGGCAGGCAAAGAACATAGAACACACGTCTCATAACCCATAACCCGTAACTCCCATTGTCATTCCGGGCGAAGCGAAGCGAAGCGGAGACCCGCAATCCAGAAAGGTAAAAAGTAATAATTTCATGAAAATAATCTTAAAGTAAATATAAATCCCAAATAGCGTCTCAAAAATCCCAAAAATCTCAAGCCTCTCAAACATCCCAATAATCCCACAACTCATCATTCATAATTCACAATATAATTATGTCTATTTTAGTAATAAATTCTGGCTCTACTTCAGTTAAATATAAAATATTTGATGAAAAAGAAAAACAGCTTAAAGAAGGCTGTTTTAATAATGTAGAAAATCGGGAAAAGGTAATAAAAGAAATTCTTCGGGAAATTCCGGACATTAGCCAGATTGCGGCGATCGGCCACCGGGTAGTCCATGGTGGTGATAAATTTAAAGAGTCGGTTATAGTAAATGATGAGGTAATATTAGAGTTAGAAAAATATAATAAGCTGGCCCCTCTTCATAATCCATATAATATTTCCGGCTTAAAAGCCTGCCAAGGGTTTTTACCGAATTTAACTCAAGTCGCAGTCTTCGACACAGCTTTTTATCATAATCTCCCGGAAATTGCCAGAACATATGCTTTGCCAAAACAAATAACTGCTAAATATAATATAAAGCGTTTTGGTTTCCATGGCATATCGCATCAATACGTTTTAGAAGAAGCGTCTAAACAATTAAAGATTAAGCAAAAGGGCATTAATTTAATTACCTGCCATTTAGGCGGCGGCTGGTCGATTACCGCCATAAAGAACGGACAGGTAGTTGATACTTCTATGGGCTGGACGCCTTTAGAAGGCTTAATGATGATGAGCCGGGCCGGTGATATTGATCCGGGAATAATTTTAGAGCTAATGAGAATTCAAGCTGAAGAAGAACTAACTAATGAGCAATTTGATCTAGCTAAGATTTTAAATTATGATTCAGGCATAAAAGCAATCTCCGAGGGCATAACTGACTATCAGGATTTATTAAGGGAGGTTTCTCATGGAGAAAAAAATGCCAAACTGGCTTTTGATCTAACAATTTATAAATTAGTAAAATATATTGGAGCTTATTGGGCGGTATTGGAAGGAAAAGTCGAGGCGATAGTTTTTACCGGCGCTATCGGCGCTGGCAATCCGATGACCCGCAATCAGGTAGTTAGCAAGATAAAATTTTTAGGGGAAGTTCCGGTTTTAGCGGTTAAAACCAACGAAGAGCTGATGATAGCTAGAGAAGTAAAAAAATTATTAGATAATAGAAAGTAAAATTAGATTGCTGGCAATAATAAATTAATAAATGAAAAAATTAATAAATAAAGAAGCATTAAAAAAAATTTTTCAGGCCGTTATTATCGCCGGTCTAGTTTTTTTTATAGCGATAATCTTTCTTCAACAAAGCCAGTTCACCTCGCTAGATTTAGGCCGGCATATTAAAAATGGGGAAATGGTTTGGCAAAATACAGATGTGCTTTATAATAATTTTTATTCTTTTACCGAGCCAGACTTTCCTTTTATTAATCATCATTGGCTCTCCGGAGTTATTTTTTATTTAGTTTATTTAGCGGGAGGTTTCAAATTATTAACTCTATTTAATTTACTGCTCGCTTTAATGGTAGCGGCAATTATTTATTACTTAACCATTAAACGATCTAATTTTTGGCTGGCCAGTTTTTTAATTTTGCCGGTTATTTTAATATTAAGCGAGCGAACTGAAATTAGGCCGGAGATGTTTAGCTATTTATTTTTAGCAATAGCCTTTTGTCTGCTTGACCGCTTTAGACAAACGAAAAATTATCGCTATTTAATCTGGCTTATTGGGCTACAGCTGGTCTGGATAAATTTGCATGTTTATTTTTTTATTGGCTTATTTTTAATAAGTGTAATTCTGCTTGAGCAGTTAATTTTATTAAATAAGAAATTTTTTAAAACCAGTTATGCTAAAAAGCTATTTTTTATTACTGTTGGCTGCTATCTTATTAGCTTAGTAAACCCGAATTTTATTAAGGGCTTAATTTACCCGTTACAAATTTTGAAAGAATACGGCTACCAGATTGCCGAAAATAAATCGCCGTTTTTTCTAGAGAATTTAATGATAAATTATAATATAACAATATTTAAAATATTAGTTGGAATTTTAATTATTAGTTTTATAATTTTATTTATTTCTAATATTAAAAAACATAAGCCTTGGTATAGCTTAATCAGTTTTGATTTAGCAATTGCTACTTTTTTTACTCTTATCGCTTTTATGGCGGTTAGAAATTTGCCGGTTTTTGCTTTAATGATCCTACCAATAATAGCCATTAATCTTAATGAAATAAAAATTAAAAAACTAGCCAAAAGCTATGTCTTTTTACCAGTTTTAATAATAGCGTTTTATTTATTAGTGGCTAGTTGGCTAATTAATGATTATCAGGGCGAAAGGAAATTTATTAAACATGATTTCGGACTTGGCTTAGAAGCGGGAAGTGAAGATTCAATTCGTTTTTTTCGAGAAAATGAGTTAAGCGGTCCAATATTTAATAATTATGATTTAGGGAGCGCTTTAATATTCTGGCTTTATCCTAGAGAAAAAGTTTTTGTTGATAATCGGCCAGAAGCTTATAGCGTAAGTTTTTTTAATGATATTTATAAACCAATGATGGAAGAAAATAATGCTTGGCTAGAGATTAGTGAAAAATTTGAGATTAAAACAATTTATATTTCGCATACTGACTCAACTCCCTGGGCAAGAAATTTTATAAGCGAGCGGCTTCATGATGATCGCTGGCCTTTAATATATTTTGATAAATATACTTTAATTATGGTTAAAGCTAGTGAAGAAAATTATAGTTTAATCGAAAAATACGGCTTTAACCAAGAAAAATTTACTCTCCGAATTAATACTTTAAAAGTCGGAGCGAACCTAAAAAACCGTTTAAATTTAGCTGACCTAGCGGTTTTATACGGACAGGTTAATTTAGCTGAAGATATTTATAAAGAAATATTAGATTCACAACCCAGTAATGGCCAGGTTTTAGCTTTAATGGGTTATAGATATGCTAATAGCAATAAAAAAAGCGATCTTATTTTATCGCTTTCCTATTTTGATAAAGCAATAGAGCGCGGTTATGTTTTACCAGGAATTTATAACCAAATGGGGCTTAACTATTGGAATTTAGAAAATTATCAGGAGGCAAGAAAGATGTGGCAAAAGGCCCTAAGCTTAGAAAAAAATAATGAACATGCAGAGTATTATCTTAACCAAGCAAATCAATTATTAAAATAATTTTTCTTTTAATAACATGTAAATTGCTAAAAACCCATCTCTTGGTTTTATTTTTTTGCCGTCATTTAACCGGCGTCGTTGATAATTTATCGGCAGCTCTTCAATCTGATAGCCATGTTTAGCTAACTGAGCGGTAATTTGCGGTTCGATTTCAAACCGTTTGGCGGTTAATTCTATTTCTTTTAAGGCTGATGATGGAATAAGCTTAAAACAGGTTTCCATGTCAGATAAATTAGTTTGAAATAGAAAATTTGTTAATTTTGTTAAAAAAGCATTAACTATATAATGAAAATTTTTCGGTTTAATATTAAGAAATCTTGAGCCGTAAACAGCTAATTTATTATTATTTTTAGCCTGAGCATGATATAATAATTCTATAAGCTCTTGCGGATCATATTCTAAATCAGCATCGCAGATAGTAAAAAAATTCCCCTTAATATAATTTAACCCTTGTCTTATAGCGCTGCCTTTGCCATAATTTTTTTCTAAATTAATTGATTTAAAATTATATTTTTTCTGTAAATCTTTTAAAATATCCAGGGTTAAATCACTTGAACCGTCATTAATTATTATCACTTCTTTATCAATAGCTAAATTAAGAATTGGGGGTAAAGATTTTCTTATTAAATTCGCTTCATTATAGACTGGTACGATGATTGAGAGAAGAGGCATAAAATGTAAATTAATTATATAAAGTGAAAGTTTTAAGATTCTATTGTTAAAAGTTGATCTATCCAAGAAGGAATTTAGAAATTCAAAATAACAAATTACAAATTACAAATAAATATAAAATACAAATAACCAAAATTCAAAACATATATTTTTTTATATTCTTTTTTGCTAATTTTTTTGCTTAGGTTTGCTCAGATACCCAGTTTTTAATTTTTATGTATAGGTATTTATTATTAATTTTTTATTTTGGATTTTAGAAATTGTGATTTATTTGTTATTTAGGATTTTGGATTTAGTGCTTTATTAAAATATTTTAATTATTTAAAATATCTTAATCTTAACTACTCGAGGATAATCACTTTTATATTATAACCATTTAATATATATATGATCAAGCGGTTGTTTAATGGACAAATTAATAGTATCACCATGGCCGCGGCTTTAATCGCTACGTCATCGCTAGTTAGCCGGGTGTTAGGAGTTTTTCGCGATCGGATTTTAGCCGGAGAATTCGGCGCTAGCGAATCATTAGACGTTTATTACGCTGCTTTTCGGATTCCTGATTTAATTTTTAATTTACTAGTCTTAGGCGCGTTATCAGCCGGTTTTGTGCCGATTTTTACGCATTTGCTTAAAAGCCCAGCAACAAAAGTTAAAAATGTTTTTTCAAAAGAGAAGTTTAAAGAGGCCTGGGCTTTAGCCAATAGTGTTTTAAATATTCTTTTAATTTTTCTATTTGTATTTTGCGGTCTGGGAATAATTTTTGCTCCCTGGCTGATGAAAATAATCGCTCCTGGTTTTTCAGCTGAATTACAGGCGCAAACAGTTTATTTAACTCGGATTATGTTTTTGTCGCCATTATTTTTAGGCATTTCCAGTATTTTAGGCGGAATTTTACAATCATTTAAAAGGTTTTTTGTATATTCTTTAGCGCCAATAATGTATAATATCGGAATAATTATCGGCGTTCTTTACTTTGTCCCTGCCATTGGTTTAGCTGGCCTGGCTTGGGGAGTAGTGCTTGGAGCTGTACTTCATATGTTAGTGCAGTTGCCGTTAACCATTAGATTAGGCTGGCGTCACTCATTAAGAACTAATTTAAAAAATAAAGAAATAAAAAAGATCGGTTTTATGATGGTACCGCGGACAATGAGTTTAGCGATTTCCCAGATTAATTTATTAGTCATTACGGTTATCGCCTCGACTTTAGCGGCCGGCTCTTTGACTGTATTTAATTTCGCTAATAATTTGCAGTCTTTTCCGATTGGTATTTTCGGCATATCTTTCGCCGTAGCCGCTTTTCCTACCTTATCTGCTATCGCCTTTAATAAGAAAGAGTTAATTAAAAATTTTTCTTTAACTTTTAGAAATATATTATTTTTTATTATTCCGGCTACGGTTTTATTAATTACTTTAAGAGCGCAAATTATTCGGGTAATTTTAGGGACCGGACAATTCGACTGGCAGGATACGATTTTAACTCTTGACACTTTAGGCTTTTTCGCCGTTAGTTTATTTGCCCAAGCGACTATCCCGCTTCTGGTACGGATATTTTATGCCCGCCATAATTCCCATACCCCTTTTTATATCGGTTTAAGCTCAGCTGTTTTAAATGTAATTTTATCATTATGGCTGGTTCGTTTTCTCGGAGTAGCCGGACTTGCCTTAGCTTTTTCAATCTCAAGTATTTTTAATTTTATCCTGCTCTGGCTTGTCTTAAGAATTGAAGTCGGCCAGATGGATGAGAATAAAATTTTAATATCAACGATAAAATTTTCTGCCGCCGCGATGGCAACCGGCATCACTGTTCAGGGTATGAAATTAGCAGTTTGGCCTCTTATTGATATGACTAAGTTTTGGGGAGTTTTAGCCCAGGGCCTAGTAGCGGGAATGTTTGGTGTAGCGATTTATTTAGCAGTTTGCCTTTTATTAAAAAGCGAAGAACTGGATAATTTTTGGCAGGCGATAAAATGCCGGTGTTTTAAGGCTAAAAAAGTGGAAGCCGGAGATCAGGGAGAAGCAAGGGGAATTTAATCGCGTAACTCATAACCTGCCTGCCGGCAGGCAGGCTCGTAACTCATAACATAATTTTAGAACAGACTTTTCTTGCTTTGGCAGAATCTCCCCGACGCTTCGGGGGATTCTGCCTCGGTGCCAAAACCGCAGCAAATTTTAACTTTATGATTTTTGTTAAGACATATATGAACGTATATACGCGCGTATATACGTGTAAAAAATATGAATAAGTATATCCATAAACTAAACAAGGTTTCAAGCCATAGCTTTTCATTGATATTACCAAAAGAAATTATTGCTAAATACGGCTGGCGAGAAAGGCAAAAACTGATAATAACTGACAAAGGTCAAGGTAAGTTGGAAATTAGAGATTGGCGAAGGATGTAAGAAATAAGAATATTTTATGAGTATTTTAGCCTTGACATTTTATTGATTTTTGTTTAAGATTAAATAGATTTATCGTACATTTTTTTAACCAAGTTGTGAAATTTTGGAGTCAATTTTAACAGAAATAAAGGAGGAGATGACATGGAAGAAGAAAAGGTGGTAAAGGCGGTTGTGGCTGGTGCAGCTGGTCGGATGGGCAAGCGGGTCATCCAGATGATTCATCAGAATCCAAAAATAGAGCTGTTCGCGGCTTTTGAACGGCCTAATCATCCGAATATTGGCAGTGATGCGGGCAAGATAGCAGGGCTTGGCGCAATGGGAGTCGATATTACTCCTTTTGATATCGAAGCGCTACTGGAAAAGGATGTTTTGATTGATTTTACCACGCCAGAAGCGACGCTTGATAATCTTTATGGTGCTCAAGGAAAGGACATTTCCATAGTCATCGGCACTACCGGCATTACCGGAGATATGTTAAGGGAGGCCAGAAGCCTCGTTAAGCAGACTCGATGCGTCATGGCCCCAAACATGAGCATAGGTGTTAACGTGATGTTTAAGATCGCCGAAGAGATAGCCAAAATTCTTGGCGATGGCTATGACATAGAAATCTTAGAAATCCACCATAGGCTCAAGAAAGACGCGCCCAGCGGAACAGCCATGAAGCTTGCTCGGATATTGGCCGAGGCTACAGGTCGGGATCTGGAAAAAGTGGGAGTCTACGAGAGAAAGGGGATGATCGGTGAAAGGACTGCAGATGAGATTGGTATTCAGACCTGGCGGGCGGGAGATATCACTGGCGAGCATACGGTCATGTTCGGCGGCATTGGCGAACGGCTGGAGTTGATCCACCGCGCCCATAATCGCGACAACTTCGCTAAAGGAGCGGTCAGGGCCGCTTTGTGGATAGTCAAGCAACCAAAGGGTCTCTATGACATGCAGGATGTTTTGGGACTTAGGTAGATTAATTGATTGATGTTAATCTTTTTTAGAGGTAGGCAACAATGCTTGCCTCTTTTTTTAAAAAAGGAGGAGAGATGACTATAAAAAGAAAAGTGAATGTACAATGCCCCAAATGTATTCGTAGTTATCTTGTGGAGGATGAAGTGTCTAGAGCTGGGCCGATGTCACGAAAGGCCATACCTGTTCCGGAGCATTGTATACCCAATACAGAAAAAAGATGCCTTGGATCATTTAAAAAAGTATTCGGTCAGCTGATAGAGGAAGAATAGCCATTTTTCATAATTGTTTATTAAAGCTCCTTGGCGAAAATTAAGCCAGGAGTTTTTTATTTGACCAGAATGACAAAAATAGGTAAGATAATAAATAATGAAGGCGAAATATATGAATGAAATATGAAGGCGAGATTCGCGAATCTCGCCTTCATATTTCATTTATTTAATGATTTAATGATTATGATTAACAATATTAGAAATTTTTGTATTATTGCCCATATTGACCACGGGAAATCTACTTTAGCTGATCGGATGCTGGAAATAACCGGGACGATTGAAAAAAGAAAAATGAAAGAGCAGGTTTTAGACCAGATGGATATCGAGCGGGAGCGGGGGATTACGATAAAGCTGCAGCCGGTAACGATGGAGTATCGTCCCTCGCCGAGCTCGGGACTCGGAGGAAACGAAGTATCGTCCCTCGCCGAGCTCGGGACTCGGAGGAAAAATAGTAAAATAACTGAGATGAACGATCCTGCGAGCAAAGCGATACTTCGAGCGAGCGATAGCGAGCGATCCTCCGATTACTTTATTCTTAATTTAATAGATACTCCGGGTCATGTGGATTTTACTTATGAAGTCTCGCGTTCTTTAGCTGCGGTTGAAGGAGCGGTTTTATTAGTGGATGCAACCCAGGGTATCCAGGCGCAGACTTTAGCTAATCTTTATTTAGCCTTAGAGCAGGATTTAGTAATAATTCCGGTAGTAAATAAAATAGATTTGCCGGCTGCTCAGGTCGAGCGGACAAAAAATGAAATAATAAAATTATTAGGTTGTAAAGAAGAAGAGATAATTTGCGCTTCGGGAAAAACCGGAGAAGGAATTACCCAGATATTAGAGGCAGTAGTTGCCAGAGTTCCGGCGCCTAATATATCTCCTTTTGGCTCTGAAAGTAAAACAAGCGGAAATACACAACTGCGCGCTTTAATTTTTGATTCTAATTATGATGAGTATAAAGGAGTGGTTGCTTACGTTCGGATTGTTGACGGTGAAATTAGAAAAGGAGAAAAAATATATTTAATGACCACTAAAGCGAAAA
>JBDRCJ010000008.1:0-14912 GCA_043821805.1 Patescibacteria group bacterium | reverse complement strand
AGGCGACAATTCAACGTGAAGGCGACATTACGGAATGTCGCCTTCGTTAAAACAAAAATGAATGTTATAATATAATCATGTATAATAAAATGCCACATCGTAATTCGCAAAAACGGTTTTATGGCAAGGATAAAATTTATTTTATTGTTACCAAAACATATAAAAATCATCCATATTTTCAGGAGCCGATATTCTGCGATTTGTTAATTGAGGAAATAAAATTGTGCAAAGGCATGAAAAAATTTAAATTGTATGCATTCTCCATAATTTATGATCATTTAAATTTATTGATTAAGCCGGGCGAGGAATATAATATTTCAAAGGTAATGCAATCAATAAAAAAGGAAACAGCTAGGGACATAAATTATATTTATAATGATAAATATTATAATCAAAACAATGAAGGCGACATTCCGGAATGTCGCCTTCAAGGTATGCAATATTCTCAACGTAAAAAACAGCATTATTATACTCCTAAATTAGCATATTTTCAAAAACGATTCGCAAATAAATATAATTACAACAATGTAATACAATTACCCCAATTCAAATGGCAAAAATCATTTCATGACCATATTATCCGCAATAATAAGGATTATATTAACCATCATAATTATACCGTTTATAACCATTTAAAACATAAATTACCAGAAAATTGGAGGTATACGTCGTTGAATTTTCCCGAAATGGTTGATAATTTTTTTGAATGAGAAAAAAATGAAATAATCAACAATAACGAAGGCGACATTCCGGAATGTCGCCTTCGTTGTTTATATGGCGAGATTTGTGAATCTCGCTTTCATTTCGTTTATTTTAAAACCTTTTTCAAATACTGTCCGGTATAACTTTTTTTATTGTCTGCAATTTGTTTTGGCGTACCGACCGCTACGATTTCCCCGCCTTTATCACCGCCATCCGGGCCTAAATCAATAATCCAGTCAACTGATTTTATAACGTCTAAATTATGTTCAATAATTAATACTGTATTGCCTTTCTCAACTAGTTGGTTTAAAACTTGTAAAAGACGATTAATATCATCAAAATGCAGTCCGGTTGTCGGTTCGTCCAGAATATATAAAGTTCGGCCAGTTGCCCGGCGGGAAAGTTCAGTGGCTAATTTAACGCGCTGGGCTTCACCACCCGAAAGAGTAGTAGCTGATTGACCTAATTTAATATAGCCTAAGCCGACTTCATAAAGAGTAGCCAGTTTAGTGTGGATGGCTGGAATATTTTTAAAGAAATTCATGGCTTCTTCTACAGTCATATTTAAGACATCGGAAATATTTTTTTCTTTATAATAAATTTCTAGCGCTTCTTTATTATAGCGCTGGCCATGGCAGACTTCGCATTCAACATAAACATCAGGTAAAAACTGCATTTCAATTTTAACCATGCCGTCGCCGGAACAGGCTTCACAGCGGCCGCCAATAACGTTAAAGGAAAAACGGCCAGCTTTATAGCCTCTAATCTTTGCTTCTGGCAAACTAGCAAAAAGATCGCGAATAGGAGTAAAAGCGCCAGTATAAGTCGCTGGGTTAGAGCGGGGAGTGCGGCCGATCGGAGATTGATTAATATCAATTACTTTATCAATATATTCTAAGCCAGTAATTTCTTTATGGATTCCTGGCTCTTGTTTAGCGCGGTAAAAATATTTACTTAAAGCCCGAGCTAAAATATCCGTCATTAAAGTTGATTTACCAGAGCCAGACACGCCGGTAATAGCGATAAAGAGGCCAAGGGGAAATTCAACGTCTATATTTTTTAAATTGTGTTCAGCTGCGCCATTTACTTTTAAAATTTTACCATTGCCTGGCCGATATTTAGAAGGTAGAGGGATAAATTTTCTCCCGGTTAAATATTGTCCGGTTAAAGATTTAGCGGATTTTTTAATCTGGGCCGGAGTACCGGCAAAAACGATTTGACCGCCATGCTCACCTGCTCCTGGACCAACATCAATTAAATAATCAGCCGCCAGCATGGTAGTTTCGTCATGCTCAACTACAATAACAGTATTGCCTAGGTCGCGTAATTTTTTTAAAGTATTAATTAATTTATTATTGTCTTTTTGGTGTAAACCGATTGATGGTTCATCTAATATATAGAGTACCCCTACTAGAGCCGAGCCGATTTGAGTAGCTAGTCTAATACGCTGGGCTTCACCGCCGGATAAAGTTATCGCCGCCCGGTCAAGAGTTAAATAATCAAGTCCGACATTAGTAAGAAAGTCTAGGCGGGCACAAATTTCTTTAATAATCTGGTTAGCGATTTTTTTCTCACGGTTTGATAAAGTTTTACCATTCATTAACTCGCAGGCAAAACTTTTCGCCTTATCGATTGTTTTAATAGTAATTTCCTGGATTGATAAGCCGTTTATTTTTACCGCTAACATTTCCGGCTTAAGCCTTTTTCCCTGACAGGTTGGACAGACTAAGACGCGCATATATTGCTCAATTTCCCGACGGATATAATCAGACTCTGTTTGTTTATATCGCCTTTCTAAATTAGTTATTACGCCTTCAAACTCAGTGGTTAATTCTCCGCTAAAGCGGTCGCTTTCGTATTCAACTTCATAATTTTTTTCACCCGTTCCATAAAGGACGATCTCAAGCTGTTCATTTGATAAATTTTTAATCGGCGTATTAAGATCAAAACCGTGTTTATTAGCGACAGTACCTAAAATTCGCATTAGCCAGGTTTGCCCGCCAGCCGTATTATGCGACCAAGGTTTAATCGCGCCTTGAGCGATAGTTAAATTTTGGTTTAAGATTAATTCAGAGTCAATTTCTAATTTTGTGCCTAAGCCGGCACAATCCGGGCAGGCGCCATGCGGAGAATTAAAAGAAAAATTACGCGGCTCTAACTCTGGTAGACTAATTCCGCAATCCGGGCAGGCAAAAAGCTGGGAGTAAGTTATTTCGCCCCTCACCCCCTCTCCCGCTCGTCCCTTACGGGAAAGGGGAGTTGTTTTTTTCTTAGCTCCTCCCTCCCGCGACTTAAGGAGTGGGAGGGAGGCTGGGAGGGAGGGCGCTATAGTAACTAAGCCATTAGCTAAATCTAAAGCTTTTTCAACCGCTTCTGTTAAGCGGGCTAAATCCTCCTTATTTTTAGCGGCGGTTAGTTGGTCAATAACGATTTCAACCTTATGTTTTTTTTGCTTATCTACTTTCATATCAGCCACTTCTTCTAAAGAGTAGATTAAGCCATCAAATCTTACCCGGCTAAAGCCGGCTTTTTCAATCCGGTCAAGAATATTTTTATGTTCGCCTTTTTTATCTTTTACAATCGGGGCTAAAATTATTAAGTTTTTATTTAGATAATCTTTTAAAATTTTATCAATAATTTCATCGATAGAATGCTGTTTTACTTTTTTTCCGCATTCCGGGCAATGAGGGATGCCAATGCGAGCGAAAAGCAGGCGTAAATAGTCGTAAATTTCCGTAATCGTACCGACAGTAGAGCGCGGGTTATGGGAAGTTGATTTTTGGTCAATGGAAATTGCCGGGGACAAGCCTTCAATTAAGTCAACATCCGGCTTATCCATTAAGCCGATAAATTGTCGGGCATAAGCCGACAAAGATTCAACATAGCGGCGTTGGCCCTCGGCATACAAAGTATCAAAAGCTAAGCTGGACTTGCCAGAACCAGACAGCCCGGTAATTACCACGAATTGATTGCGCGGAATATCAACGCTAACATTTTTTAAATTATGTACGCGAGCGCCTCTAATTTTAATGAGATTATGATTATTTTTGTTTGGCATGATTATAGTATGATGCTAATCCGCGAATAAATTCTAATGACGCGAATTGCGAATTGTATGAATATATTTTTTAATATAACGAGAATTATTATACATGAGTTTTTTAAATATGGCAAGAGTGGAAACAAAAATGAAGGCGAGGTTCGCGAACCTCGCCTTCATTTTTGTCTTTATATAACTTTTACTTAATTATCGTTCCCTTAAATTTTTTACCGGCTATATAATTTTTTAAATTATTTAAATTTTTACCATTCATGATAGCTACTTCTAAGTTTAGCTCTTGGGCTTTTTTTGCCGCTACTGGGTCAAAGGGTAAATTCATGCCCGGGTCCCATTTACTGCCGACGATTTTTCTAAAGGCTGGCCAGTTGATTTCCTTAATTAGTTTGGCGTCTTTATATTTTCCCGGGTCCTTATTATATACATAATCAATATTAGAAAGATTAACTAATTTTTTAGCATTCAGGCGCTGGGCTAAAGTAGTAGCCACAAAATCGGTTGACCAGCCAGGCCGCCAGCCAGCCGCTACCATCAAGCCTTCGTTTTTTTTAAAATGTTTTTTTAAGTCTTCTTTAGTATTAGGATTTTTATTAATCCGAGGATGAGCATATTGTCGGAAAATTGTTTTTATTAAGTGGGCATTAAGGCGGGTAGTATGAATCCCCAGCCAATCTCGATCTTCTTTAGTTAAGTTAACAACTTTATTAGCCGCTTGCTGATAATGGCGACAAGTATATCCGCCGCCGGTAATTATAACAAATTTATTGCCCTTTTTTATTTCCCTAACTAAAAGAGCTCTGAATTTTTTTAATAATTTCCAATCGATTCCGGCCGGGGGTACAATTAAGGAACCACCAAGGGAGATGATATAGATATTTTTATTCATAACGTTGTAAATAGTAAATAGTAAAACGGTTGTTGCTTTATATACTTTAGCATTTTTTTTGATATTTAAAAAGTGGAAAAAATAAAGAGCCTAGCGTTTAGCTGGCTCTTTATTTATCTGTAAAATTATATTCCTATTCATTTATGTTAATGTCTGTGATTTCGTCAGTAGTTTCATGAGGATTTATTGATGAAGTAGGCTTTTCTTCTAGAAGCGGCATTGGATATGTTCCTCCGTCGTTATTAAATCTTTCTTCAATCACTTCTTTAATCAACGGTACAACAACAGCTGTTTGGTAAAAATAAGGAGTTTGTTCTGGCAGGTTATTAATTGGGAAAGTTAGGGCAGGAATAAATATTTCGCTGCTTAGATTTTTTTCTTGATCATAATGCCAGTACCTGATAAGCGATTTAGTTGGTGTACCTAGCTCAAGATCAACTGCCTCACTTGCTTCTGGATTATACCATAAGCGGTTTAGACCACCCTGCTCAGCTAAAGTAATAATTTTTTCATTATCATTTTCTATTTGATAATTTGAGCTCTCGTAAGAAGATGAACTTAAACCATATACCGAACTTACTTTATTATATTTTATATTTACTTCAACTTGTAGTCCGCTTACATTTCCACCTTCATCATAGATGGTTTGGTTGTTAATTATTAAAGGATATACTATCGTAATTGTTTCTGGCACATAGGCCATTGATTTATCAGGCGTTGATTGATAAGCTCTTAGCCATTGTTTATTAACCTGAGCTTCACCATAATTAGCAGTATTAATTTCATATTCCTTAATAAAGCGGTCAGCTATAGCGATTATATTTTCGTCAGCCGGTATATCAGATATTTTTAGCCGGTATTGCTCAAAGCATTTTTCATCCCGACAAGCGCTTTCTGGTCTCGGCCATTTTTCCCAATTAGGAAATATTGAGATTAAGTTTTCTGATAAGCTAAAGTATAGAATGTAACCATAATCGCGATTTTCAATTAAACTGAAATTCTGCAATTCAGGATTAGAAAATTTACCTAAGTTAAAAAGTCCGAAATTAACTTTTGTAAAATTACTAACTAGGTTTTGTCCAGAAGATTTATCAATTATTTTTTTATAAACTGGCATTTCGGTTTCAGTTAAAGAGATTGGACCGCCCTTATAAACATAATTATAGTTAGTATAATCCGGAGCTGGCATGCCGATTATACTTCCTTCGGTTAGTGCCTGTCCGCCTCCGCCGCCTCCAAGGCCAGCGGCTTTGCTCGGAAGGGTTGCATCCTGGTTAACTGCGGCAGCTTGGTCTGGACCAGTTGACTTTAGCGAGCCAAAAGCATTATTACCAACCTGAGAAATCGTCATCTTATCATAGGCTAATTTTGTTTGTTCCCCTTGATTAAGATAGATAAAAGTTGAAACCAAGAGGAGGGCAATAACTGTTAAGCCAACAGCCGCATAAGTTAAGTTTTTCATATATTTTAAATTTAATAGCGGCCAGAATTTAAAAGTTGTGCTTTTATTTTCTTTAAGTTCTTCTACTTTTGCCATTAACTGCGCGCGAAGTTGGTTGGCAAAATTTTCGTCGAACTTAGTGTTAGGCCGCGTTTTTATTAGGTTATTTATTATTTTAATTAAATGCTTCTCCTCTTTTTTTAATTCAGGATCATACTGATATAAATCATTTAGGATATTTTGGATTAGATTATTTTTAGACATATAGTTAACTACGAACTACTATCCTACGAATTACGAATACTTACGAATATACGAATATTTATAATAACGATTGTCTCGTGTTCGTATATTCGTATGAATTCGTAGTTCGTAGTAATTCAAAGTTTAAGTAGCAATAAGATTAATATATTTAAAGGTAAATCTTTCCTCAATTTATTAATTGTTCTTAAAAATAACATTTTACAGCTAGCTTGGCTTTTGCCTGTAATTTGGGAAATTTCTTCGTAGGATAGCCCATCCCAAACTCGCATAATAATAATTTCCCGCTGTTCCGCTTTTAAATTTAATAAGTATTTTTGCACTTTTTCTAATTGTTGTTTAAGGTCGGTTTGGTCTTCAAGATTTTCGTCAGAGCTTAAATTCGTAAAATCAGTAATGTCAAAATTTTCTTTTCTAGTGCGGTAATAATCAATCACTGTATTTCTAGCGATTCTGTATAGCCATGATGAAAAAGAGCCTTTAGTAGAATTATATTTTCCAATATTTTCTAAGGCTTTAATAAAAGTATGGCTAGTTAAGTCTTCAGCAGTTTCTTTTTGTCCGGTTTTGTAAAAAATGAAGTTATAAATCTTTTTAATATATTGGTCGTACAATTCGCCAAACTTTTCTAAATTGCCCCTTTGGCATTGTTTAATAATGTTTGCTTCATTTCCTTCCATGTGTTATTGCCTTTGGCAACCCGCAGCTGCGAATGCGGGACATGCGAATAATTTTTATTATTCATAATGTTACCTTTAATTTTCTGCCCCTCTATAATATATAACGAAGCAAAGCTCAAAAAGTAACATTATGACTATATTTTATCTTTTTTTTATTAAATTAGCAAAAAATGATATAATTAAGATAACGATGTTATAAGTAAAATAAGTTAAACTAGTTAATTATTTAGATATGCCAAAAAGTGAAAAAATATTAAAATTTCCGAAGGGTTTTCTTTGGGGGGCTTCAACTTCAGCTTACCAGATTGAGGGTGGGATAAAAAATGACTGGAGCGAGTGGGAGCGAAATAAATTAAGAATTAAGAACTTAGAATTAAAAGGTCTAAATCCCGATGATTTTATCTGCGGCCAGGCTTGCGATTCATATCATCGCTACGAGGAAGATTTAAATTTATGCCTGGAGTTGAACTGCAACGCTTACAGGATGGGGATTGAATGGGCGCGGATTGAACCTAAAGAAGGTCAGTGGGATATGAAAGAAATTGAACATTATCGGAAAGTTTTGCAAGCTGCTAAAAAAAGAAAGCTAAAAATTTTTTTAACGCTTTGGCATTGGACTAACCCGGTTTGGGTGAGAGATTTAGGCGGCTGGGAAAATAAAAAGGTGGTAAGTTATTATTTAAGATATGTTGAGAAGATTGTAGGCGAACTAGGTAGGGACGTTGATTTTTGGCTAACGATGAATGAACCGGAAACTTATATTGGCTTAAGCTATGCTGCCGGCGTGTTTCCGCCGCAGGTAAAAAGTTTAAGGCGAGCTGATAAAGTATTTAAAAATTTAATGAAAGCCCACCGCCAGGCATATCAATTAATCCATAAAAAAATAGGGAAAAAAGCTCAAGTTAGCTTATCACATTATTTAATTTTTCAAACGCCATATGAAAATAGCTTTTTTAATAAATTAGCAGTTAAAATATTAGATTATGTCAGATGGCAGCGTTTTTTTAAGGCCTCAAAAGGCTACAATGATTTTATCGGCTTCCAATATTATCATCATGATAGAATAAGACTAGGCCTAGGCGGTAAATTTAAAATAGGCAGGGTTGATAATGAAAATAAAAAGATTAATGATTTGGGCTGGGAAATTTATCCGGAAGGGATTTATTATTTATTAAAAAGAATGAAGAAATACAAAAAACCGATTTATATTACTGAAAATGGTACGGCAGATAAAGATGATGATCATCGAGCAAATTTTGTTAAAGAAAATTTAAATTATATACACGAGGCAATCAGAGAAGGAGTAAATGTCCGCGGTTATTTTCATTGGTCACTAATGGACAATTTTGAATGGGCTGACGGCTGGGCGCCGAAGTTTGGCTTATACGAAGTAGACCGAGGAACTTTTAAAAGGACTGCCAGACCAAGCGCCAAAACCTATGCGGAAATTTGTAAAAAAAATTCAGTTGAATCATAATAATCTAATTATTATATGTGGTTAACCATTGCCATCACAGCTTATTTTATTAATGCCGGCGTTTATGTAGCTGATAAATTTTTACTTTCAAAAAAGATCCATTCCTCAATAACTTATGCTTTTTACGTGGGGATATGGAGTATTTTTAATTTTGTTTTGCTTGTGTTCGCTCCGTGGCTTCCTAACTTTCGGGAACTATCAATCGATTTACTGGCTGGCTTATTATTTTTAATTACTTTAGTTTTTTGGTATAAGGCACTACATCAGAGCGAGGCTACTCGGGTAGTGCCGATTGTCGGCGCTTTAGTGCCGATTTTTAGCTGTATTTTATCGTATGTATTTTTAAATGAGGCTTTAGGCGAACAGCAGTTTTTAGCTTTTTTTATTTTAATTATCGGCGGAATTTTAATTTCGGTTAAGCGAACTAGATTTTATAAAATTAAGGATGTAATTGAGAGATTTAAAAATGTTTTCGGCAATGCTTTGGGCGGGATTCACGCCCGTTATCGGCCGACTCAGCGCTTATTAATTAATTCTGTAATTTCTGCTTTGTTTTTTGCTAGTTATTATGTTTTAATTAAATATATTTACCAGAACCAGCCCTTTATCGGCGGTTTTGTTTGGTCGCGTTTAGGTTCCTTTTTGGGCGTTTTATTTATTTTATTTGTCCCGGCCTGGCGTAAGTTAATTACTGAACAACGGAAAGAAGCGCAGCGGCCGAAGAATTTAGCTTTTTTTCTTTTTATTAGAATTTTAGCCGCTGCTGCTTTTATTATGCTTAATTGGGCAATTAGCTTAGGCAGTGTGGCTTTAATTAATTCTTTACAGGGAGTCCAATATGTATTTTTAATGCTCTTAATTTTATTTATCTCAGCCAGATATCCAAAAGTTTTAAAAGAAGAGTTAGGCGGCGGAGTAATGCTACAAAAAGTAATCGGGGTGATGTTGATTGTGGTGGGATTGTATATGTTAATAATGTGATGCTAATCTACGAATAAATGCGAATTCTGCGAATTGCGAATGATGCGAATACTTAAATATAATTCAAATCTGCGAATGGTATTCAAATGCTTCAAATTACTTATATGCTAATTATTTTAATTTTATTTTTTATCTTTTACACAATTTTAGCAACACTGCGGCTTAAATGGGCAGTGATGTTTTTAATTGCGGCTTTGCCCGCTTATTTAATTAGATTTACTATTTTGGGCATTCCGTTTACTCTCTTAGAGGTCATGATTCTTATTTCATTTGCTGTTTGGTTTTTTGCTAATTATCGCCAGATATTCGCTAATTTACGCCAAAGATTTATAAGTCGTAAATCAATCCGCCAGCTGGCGGACGGAAATCGAAAATCTAAAATTAACCGTTATCCTTTTGACATAGAAATTATTTTACTTCTTATTATATCTTTTATTGCTGTCGCCATTGCTGGATTTTCTGATAGTGCCTTCGGAATTTGGAAAGCGTATTTTTTTGAGCCAATGCTGATTTTTATATTAGTGATAAATTTATTTGGGAAAGAAATTGAAACAAAGAATCCGGAGACAAAGCTTAACTTCGGATACCCGAAGCTAAGCTTTGTTCTGTGGCCATTGGCGATTTCGGCTTTCGTAGTTTCTGTTTTTGCCATTTATCAGAAATTTACTGGAGTTTGGATTTTAAATGATTTTTGGGCAAACGAGGAAACGCGGCGGGTAACTTCATTTTTTGGTTATCCGAATGCAGTCGGGTTGTATTTAGCACCTTTGGTCTTAGTTATAGTAGGCTGGCTGTTTTATAGACCCCACCCTGGCCCTCCCCTTATTAAGGGGAGGGAATTATTTAACAAGGAAAGGGAACTATATATTAATCTTTTTATTTTTATTACTATAGTTATTTCTATTGTATCTATCTATTTTGCTAAATCTAAGGGGGCTTTGATTGGTGTGGCGGTTGGCTTGTTTGTTTTTGGAATAATGGCTAATAAAAAATTAAGATGGATTTTAATTATTTTAGCGCTTATTTCTGTGATGGGCGTGTCATTATATCAACCGGCTCGAGAATATATTAAAGGAAAAATTATTTATAATAAATCTTTGCAAATTAGATTGGCTGGCTGGCAGGATACCTGGGCGATGCTAAAAGACGGGCGATTAATTTTCGGAACCGGTTTAGCAAATTTTCAATCAGCAGTTAATCCTTATCATACTGAAGGGTTTTTCTATAATGACGGAACTGACCCGGAATTTCACCGCCATGTCGTCTGGAATGACGAATATAAAAAACAAGTTTGGCAGCCTTTAGAAATTTATTTGTATCCGCATAATATATTTTTAAATTTTTGGACTGAACTCGGGTTAGTAGGGATGTTGTTATTTATTTGGATAATTTCGAAATATATCTATAATGGAACATGTCTAATAAAAAAATATAATGCGAATCTGCAAATTAATGCAAATACTGCAAATTATGAATATGCGAATAAATATTTAACAATAGGATTAATTTGTGCAATGGTAGTGATAGTAGTGCATGGTATGGTTGATGTGCCGTATTTTAAGAATGATTTAGCGGTTATGTTTTGGGTTTTAATTGCGATGATGGGGATGGTAAATTTTAAATTAAGAATTAAGAATTAAAAAATTTATGAAAGCTAAAATTTGGAAAAATTATTTTGACATCGTAATTTTACCGCCAGAAGAGGTACAGGATTTTTCTATTAAATTAAGTAAACAATTATATAAGTCTGGTGCAAAATGGTCTTTAGGTAAAAAAAGTTATCTTCCTCATATTTCTCTTTTTCATATTCCTGTTAAACTGAATAAATTTAATAATTTTATTACCGATTTAGAAGAAACTGTAAAAAGTTTAAAATTTGGCAAACTAGAAATTAATGATTTACTTTTTTGGCAGCCCCATCTTTCAGTACTGCTAATGACCGATAAGCCAGACTGGATAAAGAGGCTGTATTTAAAAATAATAAAAGATAGCCTAAAATTTTTTGATTGGGATTATAATATTGAAAAATTATGGAGTGCTGATAAGTTACCAAAATTATGTAAAAAAAATCTAAAAAAATATGGGACGCCAATGTTTGGCCGCTATTTTATTCCGCATATTACTTTAGGAACGTTTAAAAAAAGAGAAGAAGCAGAGAATGGATTTAAAAAATTAAGATTAAATAAATTTAGTTTTAAGGTAAGTAGTATTTATGTTTGCCAGCTTGGCACTAGCCATTCTTGTCAAAAAATACTAAAAAAGATTAATATATAAAATAAATAAAATGGTTAATAAAACTTATCGCTATTTTGATATTATCATGGCTTTGTTTGTAGCGGTACTACTGATTTCTAATATTGCTTCAACTAAAATTGTGGCTTTATGGAAATTTACTTTTGACGGCGGAACTTTGATTTTTCCTTTAAGCTACATATTCGGCGATATATTAACTGAAGTTTATGGCTATAGGCGGGCAAGGAAAGTAATCTGGGTCGGTTTTTTTTCCGCTATGCTGATGTCAATAATTTTAATGATCGTGGTGGCGTTAAAGCCGGCAAGCGATTGGCCTTACCAGGAAGCTTATAAAAATATAATCGGCTTAACGCCAAGAATTGTGGTAGCTAGTTTAATCGCTTTTTTGGCCGGTGGGTTTTCAAACTCCTATATTTTAGCTAAGATAAAAGTCTGGCTAAAAGGAAAGTTTTTATGGGTGCGTACTATAAGCTCTACTTTGGTCGGGCAAGGAGTTGATACCATAATTTTTATCCTAATCGCTTTTTACGGAGTTTTACCAACTAGCTTATTAATCGCCGTAATAATATCAAATTATATTTTTAAATGCGGGGTTGAAATATTATTTACTCCCTTAACCTATAAAATAGTTGGATTTTTGAAAAAGAAAGAAAACGAGGATTATTATGATATTCAGACTAATTTTAATCCATTTTCCCGCTCATCTTGCTAAAGCGAGTGAGCGGATCCGCTCAAGCCCGCAAGGCTATGAGCGGAAGTGGAGATAATTTATAATTATGTTTTATTATACTTACATAATAAAAAGTCAAAAAACATGTAAATTATATATTGGATCTTCGGGTGATTTACGAAAAAGAATTAAAGATCATAATAAAGGAACGACAAAATCAACTAAATCTGGAATACCATGGGTATTGATTTATTACGAAGCTCATAGAAGCAAAAGTTTAGCAATTAAAGCAGAAAGGCATTATAAAACTGGACAAGGACGTAGACAAATTAAGAAAAAACTAGGATTAAAATAAAATGGAGAGGTGCTAGAGTGGTTGAATAGGACGCTCTCGCCCCATCATTCGATGGGGCGCCCTGTCGGATGACAGGGCGAAAAGCAATATATTAATTTTTAATATGTATTATTACGTTTATATCTTATTGTTAATAAACAAGCAGTTTTATACTGGATTTACAGGTGATTTGAAAAAGAGAATAGCACAACATAATAGTGGCGAAGTTAAATCCACCAGATATAGACGTCCAGTAAAATTAATACATTGCGAAATTTATTTGAGAGAATCTGATGCAAGACGTAGAGAAAAATTTTTAAAAACCACCGAAGGTAAAAGATTATTGAAAATGCAAATACGAGATTTATTTAATGAAATAAGATGGAGAGGTGGCCGAGCGGTTGAAGGCGCGGCTCTCGAAAAGCCGTAAGGCAGAAATGTCTTCCAGGGTTCGAATCCCTGCCTCTCCGCAGGTTATTTAAAATTTAAATAATTAATTTAAAACATTATGAAAAATACAATCATTTTGATTATTACCATTAGTTTAATGCTTAGCGGATGCGTGTTATCCGGACAGCAAAGCGCAGTTAATACAAACGGTGGGGAACCTGCTAGCAATGGATCATCGCCAAAAGTAGAGCCGCAAATAAACAGCAAATTAGATTTCAGCAATCAAAATTTAGAAAAAATTCCTGAAAATGTTTTTAAGCAAACGAATTTGGAAGAGCTTAATGTTTCAAATAATAAGCTTACCGGAGCTATCCAAGCTGAAATTAGACATTTGCAAAATCTCAAAGTGTTAAATTTAAGCAATAACTTGATGACTGGGGTCCCGGCTGAAATCGGCCAGCTACAAAAGCTGGAAATATTAGATCTATCTAATAACCAGCTGACTGGCTTGCCTTATGAACTGGGAAACTTAAAGAACTTAAAAACTTTATATATATTCGGTAATAATTATTCAGAACTAGACTTAAGTATTATAGAGCAAAATCTTCCCAGCACTGTGGAAATTATAAAATAAATTATTAGTTTTATCCGGCTAACCTCTTGTAGTTTAGTGGGTATTTGCCTGTCAGTGCTTAGGCCCTTGTAGTTCAGTGGATATATGTAGTAATATTTATGCCCCCATAGTTTAATGGATAAAACATGGGATTCCGGATCCCAAACTCCATGTTCGATTCGTGGTGGGGGCACAGGCCTTGGCAGACTGGGAAAGAAAAGATTCCGCCTGCCTGTCGGCAGACAGGGATCTTGTAACACAGGTTCGAATCCTGTCGAGGGCACAAAGTTGAAAAACGCTATAAAAATAGCGTTTTTTTATTAGGCTTGACAAATATTATTTATGGGTGTATATTAATAATAGATATGGGTATATATTCATAATTTAATCTAATTTTATGGAAAGGGGGTGATAAATATGCCAAGAAGAGATACAACTGGTCCTCAGGGTCAAGGTCCGGCAACAGGCCGGGGAATGGGTCCCTGCGGGGGCGGATTAATGGGAAGACGCGGTTGGTTTGGCCAAGGTTTAGGTTTTGGTAGAAGATGGACTAAAGTGGATGAAAAAGCAGCTTTAAGCGAAGAAGAAGAAATGTTAAAAGAAGAATTAAGACAAGTGCAGGAAGAAAAAAAGGCTTTAGGAAAGTAAAGACAACCTCGCCTCGCTTTACGTTATTGCCTTCGGCAAGCCCCACTACAAATGGGGCACATCCGAATAACGACATTATTTTGATGAAATTGTAATGATTAATTCCAATTTGATTAATGCTTTAGTATTTGGCAATTCGTATTTAAGGAGCGGGGTTGGCTTTATTTATCTAAATATTATAAAATATAAATATGCTTAGACATAGACGAAATAGAAGGCTAGGGCGGCCGCCATTATGCCGGCGGATAAGCTTTAATCCAAAAGTAAAATATTTTAAGCCGCAAGGAATTCCTCTGCGGTGTTTAGAAGTGATTGAGCTGACTCGAGAAGAAATAGAAGCTTTGAGGCTAAAAAATATTAAAGATTTAGAGCAAGTTGAATGCGCAAAAATCATGAAGACCTCGCAAAGCACTTTTCAACGGATTTTATCTTCGGCTTATAAAAAAATTAGTCTAGCTTTAACAGAAGGCAAGGCGATTAAAATAATTAAATAATATAATAATAAAATAATTTTAAAA
>JBDRCJ010000007.1:0-4099 GCA_043821805.1 Patescibacteria group bacterium | reverse complement strand
TTAATAAATCTTCATTCTTCTTTTTATATATTTTATATAAATAATATAAAATTAAAAAGAGTAAAAATAAATAGGCTGCTAATCCGAAAATTCCGCTCGTAACTAATATTTCAATTAGTATATTATGGGCTTTATCAAAATAAGTACTGGAGCGGGAAATATCATAATAGCTAGCGTCAAAATATTTATTATAAGCAGCGTTATAGTTTTCCGGTCCCCAGCCGAAAATCGGCTTTTCCGCAAAAGCCTTAAGCCCGGCACGCCAGCTATAAAGTCTTTGAGTAACGGTTGTTTCTTGAAAATTTATATAAGTTAAGCGGTATAAATAACTATTATTCTTAACAAATTCACTATCTTTATTTATGAAAGTTAAAGTAATGGAAAAAAATAAAACTAAAATTAAGCCAGCTGCAATAATTTTTGCTTTTTTATTTTTATGAAAAATACTAATAAGAAGAATGAAAATAAAAATTCCGGCTGTTAACCCGATCACTGCGCCGCGGGTTTTTGTTAAAATAATTCCGGCCAGAGTAATAAAAAAAATAAAAACGTAAAAAGAGTGCTGCCAAAAACTTGCTAAGTTCTTTTTAAAAACCATGCCTAAGCTTAAAAATAGGCCGAAAATTAAATAGCTAGCTAAAAAAGCAGCATTGCCGATACTGCCAGAAGCGCGGTCCAGGCCGGCTTCATGAACAATTGGTAAATTTAAAGTCTGAGCAAAAGCGTATAAACTAGCCAGTAAACTGGAAATTAAAAATAAATTAATTAAGCGCTGCCAGTCTTTTTTTTCTTTAAAGACGCTAATTAATATGAAAAAGAAAGCTAGATAATGTAAAAAAATAAATAACCCGCTTCCCCGCTCAATCGTCCCCCACCAGCTTCTATACCATTCCACGCCGAAGATCATGCTAATAAACATCATCCCGGTAAAAATTAAAATCGCCCAAACTAAATAATTAAATTTAGGAAGTTTTATTCTTCGCCGAAAAACTAAAATTAGCCAAGCAGCAAAAATTATTTCAATAATAATTCTGAAAGCAAAAGCTTTTGTTGAATTATAAGGGAAATAAAGATACTTAGTAACAAAAAGAGGTATAAAGAGAGAAAAATATACCCCGTAGCGGATAATATGTAATAAGACTTTATCTAATCTCATAACTTAACCACCCAAATATACAATCCGCCAGCTGGCGGATCAAATCTACAAATATTATTTATATTTGTAGATTAGGATAATATTTGTAGATTTGGGTGTATTTCCGAAACTTATTAATCGTTAAATATAATTATTTTTCTAATTCAGTAATCAAATCTTTTAAATTCTGGTCGTCTGGCGCGATCTCTAGGCCAATATTAAAATATTTTATCGCGTTCGCTTTATCTCCTAGCTCCATATACAACCGGCCTAAACTATAACTAAAGTCTAAAAAATTAGGAAATGCTTCATAAGCGCTCTTTAATATTCCTATTGCTTTATCCGGATCATTTAATTTATCTTTATATAGTTCGCTTAATCTTTTTACAGTATTCGGATCATAATTCAACTTTATTATCTCTAAATAAGCTTTTTCCGCGCATTTATAATCTTCCATCTCTATGCAACAGACGGCTATGTTGCTTCTCGGCGGTTGGGCATCAGGAGCAACTTTAATCGCTTTTTTAAAATCTAAAATCGCTTGCTTACAATTCCCTTCCTCGCTCTTATCAATCCCGGCTTGTAAAAATTCATCAAAATAAGAATTTATCTGCTCAGATGTTAAATCCTCTGGACGAGGCGCTCGCCAAAGATTAAACCAATCAGAAGTGAATATTAAATAACCGGAAATTGCAAAAGCTATAATGATAACTAAAATAATAATGTCTTTTGTTTTCATAAAAATAATAATTGTTAAAAATAAATGTCTTATAAATCTTATTAATCTTTGCAATAAACAATATTTAACACTAATTCACACTAACGGACACTAAAACGGGCAAAGATTTATAAGATTAAAAGAGATACGGGTTACGGGTTATGAGTTATGAGACGCATGTTCCTTGTTCCCTGCTCCTTGTTTTGTGTTACAGTCCTTTATCAACATTAATAGTCTGGCTCCCAGCTTTTGCGGCTTCTTTATCATAGCCGCCAGCCGATTCAATCGGATTGCCAATAGTATAATTTACGAAAAAAGCGTCAGGAATATCATCAATCTTTTTATTCCAGTCGTCTCCATACAATTCCCGGGCGATAGTCTCAGTCTTTATCCATCGTAAAACACCGTTCTTTTCTACCGCATAAACTTTCGGATCAGTAGTAATTTTTACCATTTTTACCCCCGGCCGATAAGTAATATTGCCGCCAAGAGATAAAGAAATAATTTCCGTTGAAGTTAAATTTTTTATATTAGAAAAATCACTATACCAGGTAGAATAAGTTTTTTCATTAGGAAAAACATAGCGCTTACAGTCATTGCCTAAATAATAAATTGAGCTATTGTTTTCCATTTTTATTAAATCGCCTTTATTAGCAGAACCAGACTCTAAACAAGTTACTTCTGATTCAGCCAGGGTGGTGAATTCCCCGCTCTCTTCACTAGTTTTATTATTAGCAGTCGCTTCAACTTTGTAATAAAAATGGCTGCCAGATGTTAACTCAGCTAATTCAAAAACATGGCTTTGCTCATTAACGGTCTTACTTATCGTTTTTAAATTTTCTCCGTCTAAATTAGAATTATTAATTTCATAGCTAATTTTCGCTTGGCTATCTATATCAGTTATAAAAGAAATTTTCGCGCTTGTTAAAGTTAGATCATTCACAGTTAAATTAGAAATTACTGGCGGATTAACCTGGAAAATTTCTCCCATTGTATAAAAATGCGAAATAAAAGATACAGTTTCATCGCCTATTGTAGATTCAACTTTATAATAATAATGGCTATTGGGAGTTAAATTATTTAAAGTAATACTATGTTCCCTTACACTATCATCGATTACTTCTTTTTCTAACCGGTTACCTCCGTTAACATCCCGATTATCAATTTCATAATAAATTTTCGTTGTACTATTTTTATTAGTCTGCCAGCTTATTGTCGCCTGCTTATCAGTTAAATTTTTTACTTCGATTAAGTTCTGCAATTTCAAAATATCAAACCCAGGGCTTTGATCTTCCTGCATTAAAACAAAAATTTGTCCGCTAAACTGCAAATTTGAATCAGTTAACTTTACTCGGTAATGATATGCTTGCTGGTCAGTTGAGCTGGCAACCGCATAATAATTTACTCTATCTATTGTATAGGGAAATATAGTTTTATCATAAGTGCGCTTATCTCCCCAAAACTCTTCGGTAGCATATTCTACAAGGCTATTATCTGAAATATTAGCTAATTTATAGCTAATCTTAGTCTCTTTTTGCGATATGCTTTGCACCACCGCGTCTACTTCTGAAATTACTGGAGCATTAGAATTATTTAAAACAGTAATTGAAGCATCTTTTGAATTATTATTTTCATTTTCTTCAGTAACTAAATTTTCATAATCTGCTACGGCCCGTAAAATATTTTCCTCTCCAGATAAATCCTGGCAGTTGATAAACTGATATCGATCTAGGGTATAGGTCATATCTTTCCATGCTAAAAGTTGACCGACATTTATCCCGCTTCCTTGGCAGACAATTATTCCGCTTAAATTTACTATAAATAAATCTATCTTAACATTATTAGCAATTTGCGCGTTTAAGTTTATTATTTTAATTTGCACGTTTTCAGCATTAAATGGGCTGCCGGCATATTGATCTCCGAGCGGTATGAATATCCGGTCAATGCTTAAATCTGGCAATACGTC
Organism: Patescibacteria group bacterium; assembly: GCA_043821805.1. Lineage (GTDB taxonomy): Bacteria > Patescibacteriota > Patescibacteriia > Patescibacteriales > CAYMCJ01 > JBDRCJ01. Next base: position 280 of record JBDRCJ010000007.1, on the reverse strand, counting down.
GCTCACCGCTGTGGCTGGCAAGATAGGCGTAAATAATAAAAGAAATAAAACTAAATATAATATTGTTTTCATAGTTTAAATATAATGCAAAACCGCAAATTAACGCAAATTCTGCAAATTATCATTAGTATATTCTTTATTTAATATTCTTTTAGGTACTAACCTCTTTTGTCTAAAATTTACTAATAATGCTAATTTTAAATTAAGAGTTATTAAATATCTTTTTACTTGGAAATAATCTTCTTTAGTAATAAAATCTTTTGTTTTAAATTCTAAAATA
>JBDRCJ010000006.1:0-2191 GCA_043821805.1 Patescibacteria group bacterium | reverse complement strand
TTAGATCTGAAACTACGAAAATGCGAAAATTATAAGAAGAATGTGCTAATTAAAATATTAAAATATGAATAAAGAAGTTAAAAGACAATTACATAAGATAGACGCTACTGGTAAGGCTGTTGGTCGGTTAGCCAGCCAAGTCGCGATAATATTACGTGGGAAAAATAAGCCTGAGTTTACCCGTAATTTGGACTTAGGCGATATTGTTGAAGTAACAAATATTGATAAATTAAAATTTAGCGGCAAAAAATTAGAACAGAAAAAATATTTTCATTATTCTGGCTATCAGGGAGGTTTAAAAGAAAAAAAAATGAGCCAGTTAGTTAAAGAAAATCCGGCTGAAATTTTAAATAGAGCGGTTAGGGAAATGCTACCGGCAAATAGATTGCGAAGAGATATGCTAAAAAGATTAATTATAAGATAATATTGCTATAAAAATATAGTTTAAGTAATTTTAATAAAAAAATGCCAGAAGACAATAAAGAAATAAAATTTAAAGGGAAATATATTCAAGCTATTGGCCGAAGAAAAACTTCGGTTGCTCAGGTTAGATTATATAAACAAGGTAAAGGAAATATTGTTATAAATAATCTAAAAGTAAATAAATATTTTGATGTCTTTGATGCAATAATTATGGGCCAGCCTTTAAAATTAGCCGGACAGTTAAGAGATTTAGATTTTTCGATTGTTGTTAAGGGCGGTGGTAAACGAGGACAGGCCGAGGCGGCCAGACATGGCATTGCTAGGGCATTAGTTTTATTTGATGAAGAGCTAAAAAAACCTTTAAAAGCAAAAGGCTGGTTAACTCGGGATTCAAGAAAGAAAGAGAGAAAGAAACCTGGTTTAAAAAAGGCAAGAAAGGCTCCACAATGGAGTAAACGTTAAAGTTTTAAAATATTAAGATTAGATAAAAAACCCGGCTTAAGTCTGGGTTTTTTGCTTTTTTTAGGATTTTCCTGTTATACTAAAAATAGAGAAGATGGCAAATAATTATGGAAAATTTATTAAAACAAATTGAAGAGTTGCGGGAGCGAGTTATAAAAACTTGGCAGCTTTTAGATTTAGATAAAAAGAAAGTAGAAAGTAAAAAACAGAAAAAAGAAATGAATAAAGAGAATTTTTGGGAAGATAGAGAGCGAGCAGTTGAAATTAGTAAAAGAACGGAAGAATTAGAATCTGAAATTAGAGAGTGGGAAGATTTTAAAAAAGAGGTGACTGATTTAGAAGATTTAGTAGTTATCGCCTTGAAGGAAAACGATCAGTCTATTGAGGGCGAAGCAAATAAAAAATACGGTGAGTTAAAAGATAGATTTAATAAACTTGAATTTCAAGTTTTGTTTTCCGATAAATATGATAATAACAATGCAATTTTATCTATTCATGCCGGTACGGGCGGAGTTGACGCGCAAGACTGGGCAGAAATTCTAGAGCGGATGTATTTAAGGCAAGCGGAAAAAAAGAAATGGAAAGCTAAAATTTTAGACCAGACAACCGGTAGTGAGGCGGGGATTAAAAGCGCCACCATAAAAATAGGCGGCCGTTATGTGTATGGAAATTTAAAAAGTGAAGCCGGAGTCCATCGTTTAGTTAGGATTTCACCATTTGATGCTGAAGCTATGCGCCATACTTCGTTTGCCTTAGTTGAAGTTATTCCAGAATTGCCAGAAGCACAAGATATTGAAATTAAAGATGAAGATATAAAAATTGATACTTATCGTTCGTCAGGCCCAGGAGGGCAAAGCGTTAATACAACGGATTCAGCCATTAGAATTACTCATAAACCAACTAAGATAGTCGTAACCTGCCAAAACGAACGCTCTCAACATCAAAACAAAGAAACTGCTTTGAACATTCTAAAAATTAAATTATATAAATTTGAACAAGACAAAAAAGAAAAAGAAGAACAAAAATTACGGGGAGAAGTGCAAAAAGCAGAATGGGGTAAGCAAATTCGTTCTTATGTTATGCAGCCCTATAAAATGGTAAAAGACCATCGGACTAATTATGAAACCCAGGATATAGATAAAGTTTTAGATGGAGAGTTGGACGGTTTTATAGAGGCATATTTACGTTATTGCCTTCGGCAAGCCCCACTACAAATGGGGCACATGCGAATAACGCCCTGAACTCTTAGCGTGGTGTAGCGGTTAAACTGTCCAAAGGGTAAGCGCCTAGTGGTGCAGTAATTCGT
>JBDRCJ010000005.1:0-2536 GCA_043821805.1 Patescibacteria group bacterium | reverse complement strand
TCTCCTTTTTCTATTTGAATATAAGTTGGCCTTGAAACACCCATCTGCTTTGCCAAATAGTCTTGAGAAAAATTATTTGCCTGGCGTAATTTTTTAATTACTTGATATAATTCTTTATTCATAGCTATATTATATCATTGTTAAAAAAACTTGTCAATATGCATAGTAAAGAAAACTTGACATTAAAGAAGATCCCCTAGTTATTCGCACTCCGTCGGCTTCTTTATTTCCAAAACTCAAATAAAAAACTTTACCCACCGGCTTGCCTGCCGGAGCTTTAGCGAAGGCTGGAGTTCCTGCGAAGCCTTGAGGCTATCGAAAGGCGGAGCAGAACGTAGGCGGGCCGCTTTGATCGCAAATTTTTTAATTTTCTTCAAAGTAAACTTTAATTCGTCCTAAGCTTCACCACATCAACTAAAAGATTACATTCAAAAGCAACTTCTATGGTTTTCCCTTTAATTTTTTTAGCTGACAGTTTCACTGTTTTCTTTTCTTTTTCTTTTTCTCCAGCGCTAAAATCTTTTTTACTTCTCGATCAAAATCAGAAATATAATTTTTGTCTTTATTTTCACGATATTTTTTATATTCTTTTAATACTTTTGCTTCCGCCTGTTTTGCACTAACCTTACCAGCTGAATGTAACAATTTCTTTTCAGAAATGGTCAAAAATTCATCCAGTTTATTAATCCAATCCTGCATTTTCATCAACCGTCCGCTCGAAGCTTGCAATTCCGCAAAATCAATATAAAGCGAAACAATTAAATTAAGTTGATTTATTTCTTTCTCATTTAAATAATTTTTAGCAACAACTATGTCATCGGTAGTAATATACTCACTTTTAAAACTAGTAAGACCCATTAAAGGTTTTTTGCTGTCCGCACGTTGGATAATAATTTCAGCCGCGGTACGCCCATGCACAGCATAGTGCATTTTATTTTGTACTGTAGCAAAAAATTTTTGCGTCAACTCGGTATCAATCTTATAATCAATGCTTGTCGCATAAATATCTGTCACTTTTTGATAAAACATCCGCTCGCTACTTCGAATGTCTCGTACTCGTTGCAGCAGTTCCTGAAAATATCGCGTCCTGTCACCGCCTTGTTTAAGCCTTTCATCGTCTATGGTAAAACCCTTAATCAAATATTCTCTTAGTCGTTCTGTCGCCCATTTACGAAACTGTGTTCCTTGATCGGAGCGGACACGATAACCAACTGCTAAAATCACATCCAGATTGTAGTGTTTGATGTCACGTGTGACTTTTCTTGAAGCTTCGTTTTGAACTATCCGGAATTTCCGGATAGTTGAATTTTTACTTAATTCTCGTTCTAAATAAATATTAATTAAATGTTCATTAACCGTACGCACATCAATATTAAAAAGATCAGCGATTAATTTTTGCGTCAGCCAAATATTCTCATCTTCAATTCTGACACGGATTTTTTTCTTATCACCGAGAGCTTGATAAATAGCAATTTGCGATTTTTTAGCTTCTTTTTTCATGTTTAAAACGGTTTATTAATCTTTAATTACCCCTGTACCTTACCACTCCCCACCTCCCCCCGTCAACCAAAAAACTTTACCCACCGAAGTCCTGAGCTTGTCGAGGGGCGTAGGCGGGCCGCGTTGATCACGGGCTTTTATCCGATCGACTCAATCCCCAAAAATAATTGACAAAATAATATTGTGTGCTAAAATATATACAAGATAAGTCCTTCGGGTAAAGCATTGTGAAGGGGGTTCTAAAACAAAGAACGGCCCGATGAAACAATGACATTCCCAAAAGGCACTTTAAGTCCCCTTGAATTAGAGGGGGTCTTTTATTTGTATAAGACGGATACCAAATTGATTAAATATTTCATAATCTTCTGCTTGATAAGCACGATAAAAAGTATTGGAAATAAAATCAGCTAATTCTAATAAAATATCACGATGATTTGGAACTAATCTAACTTCACTTGTGGTATTACTATATTTTTTTAACATATGCTTTTCAAGTTCTTTCCGAAACAATTTTGCACCAAGAGGACCCCCCCTTATGCGCTCGCGCGTCAATTATCAATCTAACTTTCCGATATTCATTCAACTCGAGTCTGTCCAAAGCAGCAATAACTAATTCTAAATAAATTGTTTCCCTTTAAACTTTTGAAAATTGTATGATTCATCAAGATAGATATTCATTTTAATTAAAATAAAAAATAAGCCGCCTTTTAAGACGCCTCATATTCTTATATTGATTTTATCTAAAATTTATTCAACTGTCAAATCTTCATCTATTAATCATTTGCACTCCGTCGGCTTCTTTCCTCCCAAAAACTCAACCAAAAAACTTTACCCACCGGCTTGCCTGCCGGAGCTTTAGCGAAGGCTGGAGTTCCTGCGAAGCCTTGAGACTGTCGAAAGGCGGAGCAGAACGTAGGCGGGCCGCTTTGATCGCTGGCTTTTATATGTAAGTTATAATATTAAACTATACCCATCGACTCCTTTCTGGTATAGCGTTGTAGGTTGATGTCGATGGGGTCTCTTCTCCTCAGATGGC
>JBDRCJ010000004.1:0-11783 GCA_043821805.1 Patescibacteria group bacterium | reverse complement strand
ATTTAATATTTAATTATTTTTAATATTAAAATCAATTTTTAAATTTTTGATTTTATATATTATTTCATCCATTTGATTTTTATTAATATTAATTTCCTCGCCTTCTTTAAAAAAGTTAATAATTTTACACTTTTTCATTTCTTTGTTCCCTTTGCCCTTATGTTTTAGAATTGAATTCCTATAATATCTAATATCACACATAATATCTGATTTAATATCAATTGATTTAATATTTAATTTCTTTGCTAATTTTTTTCTATCATATTCCCAATAATCAAAGATTAATACTAAACATAAATTAGCAATATTTTTATAATTTTTACCATCTTTTTTATTTCGTTCTTTGAATTCATACTGGGAGCACTTGTGAAGGGGCGGCCAAGATTCTTTTTTGTTTGGATTTCCTTTTCCGTAGAATATATTTAATTTTTTTATATTTCGCTTCGACAAATTTATTTGTGCTAACTTTAATTCATTCGTAATTTTACCAAACCCATATATGCAATCTAAATATAAGCCATATATATTATCAACTGTTTTTATAAAATCTATTAAAAATTTTTCTTTAAATTTGTTATCCATTCTTAATTATTAATTCCAAGTTTACAATTCTAAATTCTTACTTCTTACTTCTAACTTCGTAGTCCGCGATCGCTTTATGTAAAGCTTCAACCGCCAACATTGAACAATGCACTTTTATTGCTGGTAATCCCCCTAAATCTTTTACAATTTCGTCTTTAGTAATTTTAATCGCTTCTTTAAAGGTTTTACCTTTTGCCATATCAGTTAAAGCTGAAGACACGGCAATGGCGGCCGCGCATCCTAAAGTTTCAAACTTTATATCAGAAATTATATAATCTTCAACTTTATTCTGCTGTCTGTCAACCTTAAGATAAATCTTCATTACATCCCCACAAACCGGATTACCAACAATCCCGACTGCGTCAGCGTTTTTAATTACCCCCTGGTTATGAGGGTTTTTAAAATGTTGTAATACTTTATTTGAATAAGTCATAATGTTTACCTCGCCCACCTCACCGCTTGCTGGCGGTTCGGCACCCTCTCCTTAATAAGGAGAGGGTCGGCCTGCCTGCGCAGGCAGGGGTGAGGTTATTAATAAATAAATACAGGAGTACCTACCGGCGCCCAATTATATAAAAATTCTGCCGGCCCGATCCCTAGCCTAATACAGCCGTGGGAAACTGGAATCCCTAAATGGTCTTCGCCTTCGCGGTAACCGTTCGGCCAAATCGGCAGCTCATGAATCCCGAAATAACCATACTTAAGGCTCATCCAGTAAGGCATCCATAAGCCGTAACTTGACCAGGCTTTTAAACTTTTACCATCAATCGCATAATGGCCTTTTGGAGTGGAGTTGTTTTTTCCGCTTGAAATTGTAAACTTGCCCAAACGTACTCCGCCTAAAAAATAGCTTAACTCTTGTGCTCCAGTATTAATTTCAATCCTTTTTGCTAATTTTATTTCTTCTTTATTAAGCGGATCATAGCCATTATTAATTTCTTCGCCGTCTAAAAATCCATCCCCGTCGCTATCAGGATTACTTAAATCTGTTTTAAAATTTAACTCCATTCGATCAGATAAGCCGTCTAAATCATAATCATAATTTTCTAATTTTACTAAAGCTGGATTAAGCGGCGAATAACCATTATTTAATTCAAGCCAATCAGAGTAACCGTCATTATCAGTATCAACTAAATTAGGGTCAGTTTTGTATATTTCAATTTCATCCTGATCAGGCACTCCATCCTTATCAGAGTCAGTCAGTCCATTCGCATTTACCAGTACTGGAAATAATAACAATATAATAATTAAATACTTTATCATAAATATTAGTTTATTCGCATTATAGTTTCGCATTTTCGTAGTTTCGCATAAAATTCGTCGTTTCGCATTATTTTAATTCGCAATATTTGCATATAATTCGTAGATTCGCATTATTTTAAACTAGGTCACTTAATTTAATCTTTTTTAATGTTTTATTTATTGCGGTTTGCACTTCAACTAGAACTTTGGTGGCCGGGCATTTGCATTTCTTTGCGCAATATATTTTTCCGTCCTCGTTTAAACAATGGAAAGGAGACATCTTCCCTTCTAAGGCTTTAATAATTTCAAAAACCGTTATTTTACTTGCTTCTCTTGCTAATCTATAACCCCCGCTTGCACCTTTCACTGATTTAATTATTTGAGCCTTTTTTAAATTAGAAAACAACCTTTCTAAATAGCCTAAAGAAATATTTTCTTTACTGGCAATTGTTGGTAAAGAAACACTGCCTTTTTTCTGGCTTTTAGCTAATTTAATTATCGCCCTTAGCCCGTATGTCGTTCGGGTTGAAAATTTCATAATAACATACTAATTTAGTTGGTTATTAATTATCTTATCATATCCCAAAAATTTGTCAAATAACCCCGCCGGGCAGATGCCAAAGCGGGGTTTAATGCTTACTCCATTGTCTATAACTGGCTATCTTAAATATCTAGCTTTATTATTAAGATGTTCGTCATAAGTTTTAGAAAAAATCGTTTCTCCTGTATCGAGCCGATGTAAAAAATAATTATAATCAGTATATTCCGGATAAATAGCTGCTTTTATAGCGTTTAAACTAGGATTGCAAATCGGGCCAGGCGGCAAACCTAAAATTAGATAAGTGTTATAAGGCGAGTCTACTTTAGTTTCTTCGGTTGTATGGGCTGGCTTATCATCGCTAAAAATATAAGTTAGAGTAGCGTCGGACTGTAAGGGCTGGCCATTTTTTATTCGATCCCAAAATAAGCCGGAAATTATTGACATATCTTTAAAATTTCGGCCTTCTTTTTCAATTATTGAAGCCATGGTTACTATTTGATAAATTGATTTACCCTGATTAGCAATATCTTTTCTCATTTCAGCGGTCAATTTTTTATCAAAATTATTGAGCATTTTTTTAATAATATCATCCATTTCTGCATCTTTAAAAACTCGATAAGTATCAGGAAATAAATAACCTTCATAACTATAATATTTTGGTTTATCGCCTAGAGAACTAAATTCACTTGAATAATCCTTGGGCCACTCCATATTATTTTTTCCGCGATAATCAACTAGCGGCAAACCGGCTAATTCCATAATTTCTTCTGCCTGATACATGCCTAGATTTTCAAAATAAAATGCGATATCTCTTAAGCTCCAGCCTTCGATAATTTTAATTGTTCTTTCCTGGCTGGCCGATTCGCCAGCCACAAAAATTTCAACAATTTCTTTAATTGACTGTCGGGGATTTAAAATATATTCTCCGGCCTGGAGCTTAGATTCCTTATCTGCTCGCCAAATATATAATTTAAAATAAAATACTGATTTTATTAATTCTTCTTTAGCTAAGTTTTCCGCAATTTGTTCAACGCTTTCTCCCGGATTAATAATAAAATTTATGTCTGAGCCATTTTTGTCTACAGCTCTATTTATTCCTCGATAATAAGAAAATCCGAAAAAAATAATAAAAATAATAATTGCAATTAATAATAATTTAATTAATTTCATAAGACCTTTTGTTAAATAAACTTTTGAGATAATTATTTTTTCTTAATTACTTTTTTTAATAATATTGAACTTGATTGAATTTTACCACCACCAACTCCATAAACCATTTTAATACCTAACTCATTACAGACCGACGCTTCCGGCACATTTCCTTTTTTGCGATCTCCACCATTAGCGAAAATATCTGGTTTTACTTTTCGTAGCGACTGACAAACTGTTTTGTCTTTATCAATTGCCAAAACTGCTTTATCAACTCCTTTAATATGTTTAATTATTTCTAAACGATCTCTGTCTTTCATAAACGGAACACTGCCTTTTAGTTTAACCTGTTTATCATTATTAACTATCACTACTAAATAATCTCCTAATTTTCTGGCTGCTTGAATGTATTTTATATGCCCAACATGTATTGGGTTAAAATATCCGCTGATGACAACAACTTTTTTATTTTTCATAAAAAATTATTTTTAATAATTATTTTTTACTAAAGGGACGAAGATAAACCCAGGATATCTTTTTTCTTTATAATTATTTTCGCTTAGTTTTTCTACCATTATAATTTCTTGCGACTGAAATTGCTGGCCAATCGGAATTACCATCCTTCCGCCAATAGCTAATTGTTTTAATAATTCTTTCGGAATTCCTTCAGCTGCGGCCGCTACTATTATTTTATCATAAGGAAAAAATTCTTTTAAGCCCTGATAACCGTCTGTATAAGATAATTGCACAATCCCTTTTTTTATAAAATTATATTTACTAATATTATTTTCCGCAAAATTTTTTAAATCAAAAATTCTTTCGACTCCATATACCTTGCCATTATTTCCAACTATCTCGGCTAGTAAAGCGCAAGTCCAGCCTGAGCCGCTGCCTACATCTAATACTTTATCATCTTTTTTTGCCTGAAGCAACTCTAACATAAAAGCAACGGTTAAGGGCTGTGAAATTGTCTGGCCATGGCCGATAGAAATCGGCGCATTAACCTCGGCTAAAGTTTTATCTCCCGGCAATAAAAAATCCTCACGCTTTATTTTTTTAAATGCATTAATTATTTCCGGTGATTTAAGATAACCTGATTGAATTAGTCCATTAATTAAATTCATTTAGTTTGATAATTAAATAATATTTTTATATTAACTTTTAATTACCACTTACAATATATTAGCAAAATAAAATATTTTGTGGAATATAAATATTTATAGAGATTTATAGAAATTAAATTGTCTCTCGCCAGATTGCAATTAAATTTCTATAAATCTCGCTCTTCAGCTCCGACGTTTCGGTGCTGAAGAGCTAATATCATTTAATTTATATCATCATCTAATTTCCATTTTTACCATAATCTAATTTTACTAATCGTAGAGCAGGTTTCAAAATAATTTTTTCCACTTGCTTTTTTCTTTAATCTATGATATAATAATAGTATAAAAATAAAAAAAGCTCAAATAGGCTTGACAAAAAATAAAAATAAAGATAAAAACAAAAGATGTTAATAAAAATAAACGGGCAATTAGCTTTTTGCTATAATTGTCCACAAATTTGCCTAAGAAAAAAGGCAAAAAAATTATTATATTATAAATTTTTAGGTTCTCTATTAAGTATTATAATAGGGATTTTTTTATTGCCGCAAATCGCCTGGATGACGAATATCACTGCTGAAGAGCTAATTAATTTAACTAATGAAGAAAGAATTGACGCTGGCCTTAACTCGTTAACTGCTAACCAGCTTTTAACTCAAGCGGCCTACGAAAAAGCCCAGGCGATATTAGCTTCGGGTAAATTCCAGCATAATATTGACGATAGAAAATTTTCTGACTGGATCAGAGATACTGGATACAAGTATTCCTACGTCGGTGAAAATCTCGCAATTGATTTTTATACTAACGAGGGAATTATTGATGCCTGGTTAAATTCTGAATTGCATAAAAAAAATTTATTAAGTTCTTACTATGACGAAATTGGCATTGCTGTAATAGAAAATAATTTTAATAACCAGCCGACAACTTTGGTTGTGCAAATCTTCGGCGCTCCACCGAAAAATATTGCCCAACCAAATATTCTAGAAATTAACTCAACTAATTTGCTGATAGAACAAAATAATGAAAAAATTAATTTAACTTATAATAAAAATTTGCTAACGCACTCTGCAAAAAATAATCTTGTCGGAGTAACTAATAATGAATTACTCTTTCCTACAACTCTAAGTTACAGCTTTAGTTTAGAAAAAAGCCAGTTATTTCCAACACCGCAAGTGAATAAATTTTTTATACAGTCTAATATTTTTAATAATTTAAATATATTATCTTATATTTTATATGCAATACTTTTTCTTACAATGTCTTATGTTTATGCTATTAGTTTTTCGCATCTAAGAAAAACCGTTTAACGTTATTGCCTTCCCTCCAGAGGCGGGCAGGCGGCAAGCCCCACTACCCGCCCGACCGTCCGCTCATAAGCGTAAGCGCATTGAGCAGGAGCGGGCGTGGCAAATGGGGCACATCCGAATAACGCCTTGTGCTCTTGATACAAATCTATCCGTAGGGTAAACGCCCTGCGGTGTAGCAATTTGCATTTTACTAATAAAAACATAAACAAAAAGGACTGGTTTTAAAAATCCCAGCCTTTTTTGTTTAGAATATTTAATTAATTTTTTATATCTATTTTTCCGTATTCGTTTCCGCTCGTGTCCGTTCGTGTCCGCTCGTGTGTCCGCTCGTGTGTCCGCTCGTGTGTCCGTTCGTGTCCGTTCGTGTCCGTTCGTGTCTATCTACATCATCGGCATTCCCCCGCCCATTCCTCCTCCCATATGTCCTTCATGAGCTTGATTCTTTTCCGGCTTATCAGCTATAACAGTTTCAATTGTTAAAAACATAATAGCTGCGCTAGCCGCATTTTCTAAAGCGCTTCTTACTACTTTGGTCGGATCAACAATTCCGGCTTCAAACATATTTTCGAATTTATCAGTCGCGGCATTATAGCCAATATTTTTATTTCCTTTTTTATTTTCCCGAATTATATTAAATAAAATAAGTGAACCGTCTTTACCGGCATTAGCGGCTATTTGTTTTATTGGTTCTAAAATCGCTGTGTCAATAATTTTTGCTCCTGGCTCATCTGCTTTTTTATCAGTAAGTTCTTCAAAGGCTTGCCCAGCTTCGGCTAAAGCTAACCCGCCGCCAGCTACGATTCCCTCTTCTTGAGCCGCTCTTGTAGCATGCAATGCGTCTTCTATCCTGTCTTTCTTTTCTTTCATTTCAGTTTCAGTAGCGGCGCCAACTTTAATTACCGCAACACCGCCAGATAATTTTGCTAATCGTTCCTGTAATTTTTCCTTATCAAAATCAGAATCAGATGCTTCGATTTCTCTCTTTATCTGCTCAATCCTAGATTTAATTTTTTCACTATCGCCTTTACCGTCCACAATAGTTGTATCGTCTTTTGAAGCCACCACCTTTCTTGCTTGACCTAAATCTTCAAATTCAATTTTTTCAAGCTTTAAACCGACTTCTTCTGATATAACTCGGCCGCCAGTTAAAGCCGCAATATCATCTAACATCGCTTTGCGTCGATCGCCAAAACCAGGCGCTTTTATACCTAAAACATTAAATGTACCACGTAATTTATTAACTACAAAAGTAGCTAAGGCTTCTCCCTCAATTTCATCTGCGATAATAACTAAATCCTTTTTACCCGCTTGGGCCATTTTCTCTAACATTGGTAAAATTTCTTGGATTGAAGCAATTTTTTTATCAGTAATTAATATATAAGGATTTTCAAATTCCGCTTTCATTGAATCCGGGTTAGTAATCATGTAAGGTGAAACATAGCCTTTATCAAACTGCATCCCTTCAACTACTTCCAATTCAACTCCGAAAGACTGGCCTTCTTCTACTGTAACAACTCCGTCTTTACCTACTTTTTCCATCGCTTCGGCAATTTTTTTGCCAATCTCTTTATCATTAGCGCTGATTGAAGCTACTTGGGCGATTTCTTCTTGGGTAGATATCGGCTTGCTCATAGTTTTGAGATTACTAACGATTGACGCCACTTTCTTTTCTATGCTTTTTCTAATTTCCGCCGGGCTAACTCCTGAAGAAACTAATTTTAAACCTTCAGCTATCATCGCTTGAGCTAAAATAGTAGCAGTTGTTGTACCATCGCCAGCCACGTCATTAGTCTTTGAAGCTACCTCCTTAATGATTTCTGCTCCTAAATTTTCTACTTTATCTTCAAGCTCAACTTCTTTAGCAACGGTTACTCCATCTTTTGAAATAGTCGGCGCACCAAAGCTTCTATCAATTACAACATTGCGGCCTTTTGGTCCGAGCGTAACCTTTACCGCATTAGCTAATTTATCAACGCCTCTTTTTAAATTTTTTCTAGCTTGTTCGCTATAAATTATTTGTTTTGCCATAATTTTATAAATCCTAAATTCTAAGCACTAATTTCTAAACAATATTCTAAATTCTAATATCCAAATGTTCAAAATTTTAAATTTATTATTTTGAAAATTTAAATTCCCGCCCGCTTCGAGTTGCGAAGCGAGTCGGGCGGGTGTTTAGGACTTAGGATTTCGTATTTAGAGTTTAGTTATTATTTAATTTTAAATTCGCACTATTTGCAATTTGTAGTATTTGCATACAATTCGCCCGCCTAGACTGGCGAGGCTGGCAGATTCGCATTATGATTATAATATCGCAATAATATCACTTTCACTTACAACTAAATATTCTTCGCCGTCAATTTTAAATTCATCTGGTGAATATTTTTTAAACATTACTTTATCACCAACTTTAACGCTCATCGCCGATCTCTGTCCATTATCTAACAATTTACCTTCGCCGATTGCGATTACTTCGCCTTTTTCTGGCTTTTCTTTATCAACTGTATCAGGTAATAAAATTCCAGCTTTAGTTACTTCGTCTTCATTAAGCGGCTTAATAATCACGTTGTCGTGTAATGGTCGTATATTCATAGCTCTTCACATAACTCATAACACATAACTCATAACATTATTAATTGTAAGATTTATGGTTAGAATTAAAAATTATTAAATTTAAATTAATTTATTTTTAGCACTTATTGGGTGAGAGTGCTAAAATCTGCATTATTGTATTTTAACTTCTAAGACAAAATTTGTCAAGATTTATAAAAATTTTACTAATATTAAATAAAAATCGTGAGCTTTTTAAATTTGCTCACGATTAGAAATTTTGTAAACAAAAATTACCTGAGTTCGTTTATAATATAAACATCCTCTTTGCCATGTTCAAGTTTGGCAAAAAACAACTTTATGATTTTACCAGGAAATTCCCGTAAAATCATCTCCTGAGCTGCTAATAAATCTTTTTTATGTTGAGCTAGCTCCTCTTCCCTGCTAGAAAAATTCATGCTGCTATAAGCGCCGCAATCTTCATGATTTAATAAAAATATAGTACTCGCATTATGCAGTTTAGCTGAAACTTCTGTATCTCGTAATACACTTTTATCAAAACCCTCCTCTTTCGGTCTGACTAAATCCTGAATTCCTCCACCGCGAGTTATTAAATCGCAATCAATTCCTAAACTTTTAGTAAATTCAGCAACATAATTGCGGCCGTCTTTTCTCTGGTGAAGGCGGAAATCCTCGCAGGTTATTAATGCTCCTTCACAATAATGTGACATAGTTTTTTCCTCCTTTTTATTTAATTATTTTCCTCCACTTATTCTTTTCCATCTATTTGCCGCTCTAGTTCGAGCTAGCTCTTTAGCAATTTTTGCGCTAAGCGAAGTAAATCTCTCTTGGTCAAATTGCCGAGTATCCTTTTTTATTTCTTCAGCCCTTGCTCTCGCTTCCTCAGCGCGGCTTATATCTATCTGCTCAGCTCGTTCAGCCGTATCAGCTAAAATAACAATCTTATCTTTTAATACTTCAATAAAGCCGCCAGATACCGACATGATTTCTATTTTATTATCTGGCTTTTTTATTTCAATTACCCCCGGCATTAAACTTGCCACTAGCGGAATATGGTTTGGTAAAACTGTTATTTCCCCCTGCTTAGTAGGGACCGTAACCTGTAAAATTTCTTCTTTTGAAACCGTTCCTTCTGGAGTAACTATTTCGAATTTTATTAAAGCTAAAGACATATTTTAACTAAATTATTTTGATTAACTATAATTTACAATTATTTACAAATGTTAAAAACTGTAAAATATAGAAAAAAATATAGTAAAAATGTTATTCTTTTATATTTTTCAACTTTTTACGTCTTACTTATAAATAACGACGATCTTATTTCGACAATCGTCAATCGGAAATCGTCAATTGTTATTCTTCATCCCTAATTCCCAATTCTTCGTCCCTAAGCCCTATGCCCTAAGTGCCTAATTTACTTCTTACTTTTAACTTCCTCTATCCCGCCTTTCATATAAAATTCTCCTTCATTCTTGTCGTCATGCTTGCCGTCTAATATTTCTTTAAAGCCTTTTACGGTATCAGCTAATTTTACATATTTTCCAGGCCGTCCGGTAAAAGTTTCCGCTACCCGAAAAGGCTGGGATAAAAATCTCTGAATTTTCCTTGCTCTAGCCACAGTTATTTTATCTTCATCAGATAATTCTTCTAAACCTAAAATTGCGATTATATCCTGCAAATCTTTATAGCGCTGTAAAACTTTTTGCACTCCTCGGGCAACGTTATAATGTTCTTCACCAACAATTTTCGGATCTAAAATAATCGAAAAAGAATCTAACGGATCTACCGCAGGATAAATGGCTAATTCAGATAAGCTGCGCGATAAAACAATCGTTGAGTCAAGATGGCCGAAAGTAGTAGCCGGCGCCGGATCAGTTAAGTCATCGGCTGGAACATAAATCGCTTGGAATGAAGTAATTGAACCGTTTTTAGTCGAAGTAATCCTTTCCTGCAATTCTCCCATTTCTGTAGCTAGAGTCGGCTGATAACCGACGGCCGAAGGCATCCGACCGAGTAAAGTCGAAACCTCACTCCCCGCTTGGGTAAATCTAAAAATATTATCAACAAAAAATAAAACGTCCTGGCCTTCTTCATCGCGGAAATATTCAGCGATTGATAAACCGGAAAGTCCGACCCGAGCCCTATTCCCTGGCGGCTCATTCATTTGGCCGAATACCATTGATACCTTTTCTAAAACTCCTGATTCTTTCATTTCATTATATAAATCATTTCCTTCGCGGCTTCTTTCACCAACCCCGGCAAAAACAGAATACCCGCCATGCTCTTTAGCAATGTTGTTAATTAATTCCATAATAATAACAGTTTTCCCTACGCCCGCTCCCCCAAACATACCGACTTTTCCGCCCTTAGCAATCGGCGATATAAGATCAATAACTTTTATTCCAGTTTCTAAAACTTCTGTTTTTGTGGACTGGTCAACAAATTTCGGCGCTTCCCGATGGATAGGATATTTCTTTTTTGTTTTAGGTATTTCTTTTCCGTCGACTGGATTACCTAAAACATCAAAAATCCGCCCTAAAGTTTCTGGCCCGACCGGTACACTAATTCCAACGCCAGTATTATCTACCATGTCCCCTCTTTTTAAGCCGTCAGTCGTGCCCATCGCAATTGTTCTTACTAAATTTGAACCAATATGCTGCTGCACTTCAAGCACAAGCTTTTTATCTTTTACTTTAGTTTCGAGCGCAGTATAAACTTTAGGCAGTTCATCTTTAAACAGCACGTCTACTACAGCTCCAATTATTTGCTTAACAATTCCTTGTTGTTTTGTATCACTCATATTTTTAATTTTATAAATAAACATTTAAAAACACCTCACCCGGTCTGGCTTTGCCAGCCCACCCTCTCCTTAATAAGGAGAGGGTTATTTTATCTATTATTAATTTCTTTTTTTATCTTATTAACAACATTGTCTAAATTATTTTTAACTTCGGTATTTGTAAATCTTATAACTTTAAATCCTAACTCTTTAATATCCTTGCTCCTTTCTTGATCATATAATATCTGTTCTTGTAATATCTGTTCTTGCTCATTATGTATTTCTCCGTCAATTTCTATTATAAGCTTTTTAATCGGACAGCAAAAATCAGCTATATAATGGCCAATTCCATATTGACGACGAAATTTTTCTCCTAATTTTCTATTTCTCAATTTGTCCCACATAATCTTCTCAGTTTCTGTGCTATCTTTCCGTAATCTTCTTCTTGTTTCTTTTTGTTTTCCTTTATTATAAATAACTGTCATGCAATTTTTTCCGTGCCCCCCTTCTCCTTA
>JBDRCJ010000003.1:0-5722 GCA_043821805.1 Patescibacteria group bacterium | reverse complement strand
ACTCCGTCTATGGCAAAACAGCCGCCAGATATATCAATCCCGTTTGCGGCAGTTGAAGAGGCGGTGGTAGAAGTTGCAATAAAATAATCCATTACCACGGCGCCAGCTACGCTTAGTTTAGCGTAGGGAGAGGTTGTGCCGATGCCGACGTTAGTACCATTGTCATAAATTAAACTATTGGCAAATTCGGTCGTGTTCCATTTAGGCAGATAGTTCAGGGATAGGTCTTCGTAGATGCCGGCGCTAGCTAGGCCCAGGGTAGTAGTCCCCTGCCAATAGGCATTAGTGCCGTTAGACACTAGCATATCTCCAAGCGAGGAGGCATTAGGAGAAATTATTGTTGAGCCAATTGTAGTTGAGCCAGTGTCGGTTATTCTGAATACTGTGGAGGAGGCGTCATTTGATAATTCTAATAATTGACCTGTACCCCAGAGAGTGAGCTGGGAATAGGGAGAGGTGGTGCCGATGCCTAAACGATCACTATCATTATCAAAATACAGGGCGTCAGTATCGTCTACGACTGTATCAGTACTAGGATAAAAGGCTAAATAGCCGCCAACTCCGGAATTAACTGTACCAGAACCGCTTCCGCCTCCGGTAATACCTAAAGTAGAAGTAGCTTGCCAGTAAGCGCCAGAGCCATTTGAAACTAAAATATCACCCCAGGCTGAAGACGCTGGGCTAATAATAGTTGAACCAATTGTCGTAGAACCTGTATCGGTAACTTTAAATACTGTAGAAGAAGCATCGCTTACAAGCTCTAGAAGATTATTTGAACCCCAGAGAGTTAATTTTGAATAAGGGCTGCTTGTGCCAACGCCTACTAAACCAGTTGAATAATAAATATCACTGCCTACTTGAGTCCAATAACCGGCGCCTGACCCGAAATTCGTCCATCCTCCCCCATCATTTTTAAACTGCAATGTACCGCTATTATCCCTTAAGCCATAACCGTCAGAGCCAGTAAAATATTCAAAATTAATATATCTATCTGGCCCAGACAATAATAAATTCCCAAAAATATCTAGATTAGCAAGCGGAGAGGAGGTACCAATGCCGACGTTTCCATCTGCGTTAATAATAAAGGCTGTTGAAGTAGCAAAATCAATTGTTGAAGTGCTTATTAAAAATAAAGGGTCAGTACTGCCAGCTTCTCCGGCAATAGCTAAATTAGCAGCCGGTGAAGTAGTGCCTAACCCTAAATTACCGTTATTGTCTATTGTGAATACCTGGCTTGAACTATTAGAAAAATTTATTATATCTCCACTTCCGCTCTGGGTAACTGCTAAAACCGCGCTTGAGCTGCTGGCTGTTATGCTTAATGTACCATTTATGGCCATATCTCCGCTATAAATTTGGCTGCCAGTAACGATTAAATTGCCGGCAATTGTTACAATATCATCAGCCGTATTAACTATGAACGTATTAGTTGAACCGTCGCCAACTGCTAACGCCTGGGTGTCAGACACATCTAAATCAAGGTTCTTAGAAATACTTAAAACGCCGGTAACGTAAGTATGCTTGCTATTTAAATAAGTTTTGTCTCCTTGGAAATAAGCATCGCCGGAAGCCGTAAAACCATAATCCCCGACCGAAAGGCCCTGGGCGCTGACTAAACCGGATACTCCCAAAGAGCCAAGCTCGAGATAGCCGGCTGACATTGTGCCGCCGACTGTTAAATTCCCGTAGATTAATTCGTCATTATAAACTACTAAATCATTCCTGATCAAGACGTCATCGGCCGACAAACTAGTCAGGTTGGCCGGGCCGAGAAACTCTGACCAGCCGATTACCCGCAGATTATTAGCAGTTAAAATTTCTTTAACATCTAAATTATCATAAATTATTACATTTCCCTGACTATTAAATATTCCGCCGATAGCATCAAGTCCGCCGATAACCGTTGCCTGTTGATCAAATCGGGCATTGCCGCCAACGAATAAATTACCGACTAATTCAGAATTTCCTAAAACAATTAATTTATCTTTTCTGATTATTGACTCTTTTAAAACCGGAGCGGAAATTCCAGCTGGCTGGCTTACCGCAGGTTGGGAGCTTGGCTTTTCAGTTACTATCTTGATTGTTTCTTTAATAATTTGCGTTCCTTCATCTTCTGGTAAACATTGGCCGGCAATCTGCTCCTCGGTTTTATATATCTCTACATAATGCTTTTTCAAAGAATCGGGTATTAAAAAATCTAATACCTTTACATATAAATCTGAAACTGACCAAACTGAACGATCCAATTCTTCTTTTAAAACTACCTTGCTGTTATCACTAATATTTTTACTTTCTTCTGTTGTTTCCTTAATTGTCTCGCTCACCTGGGCGAGCTTTTTTGATCCTGTTTTAGTAATCCCTTTTATCTTTTCCGCTCCACTTAAGGACAATTTCGCCAGCTTATCACCTAAACTATATGATAAGCTTTCTTGCTCTTCAGCGATTTTCTCTACTGTTTTTAAAGAAGCGTCTTTAGCCGCCTTTATTGCTTGCTGGCTCTGGCTGGTAGCTTTATCAACTAAAGCTAAAAGTTTATTAGTCATCCTATCTTCTTCGAAAGGTAAAACTTCTGGTTCCAGTGCTTCGCTTACTCCAGCTACTTGCCCGCTATCAGCTATTTGCTTTTTGCTTTCTAAACCTTTTCTTACTGCTACTACTTTATTCTCCCCATAATTAAAGACCTTAGCTAATATTTTTTCTTTAATTATCTTTAAGCTATCAAATTGGCTGGCTAAAAAATTAAGGGTAAAATTATTAAAGCTAATTTTATTTTTAAAAATGGCCAAATTATTTTTAAAATTTTCTTCTACGGCTCTGCTGCTAGTAATTAATCTCCCGGTTAGACTGGCGATCTTTAAATAAAAAGCTTCTTTGTCTGATAATATTATTTTTTCATTTTGCTCAAGTCTAATAAATTCATCGGATAAATTTAAAAATTGATTATCAATTAATTTACTTATTTGCTCTAAGCGCGGATCCGGTAAAATTAATTTTTTATACTCAACAAATTTTATATAAGTTGAACTAGCAGGAATTATTAAAAAAATTAATGAGACAAAAGATAATAAAATTATTAAACTAGTAACGGTTAAGTAACGATAAGATAATTTTTTAAAAGAAAATGTTTTACTAAAAAATTCTCGCGGCTTATTAATTAAAAATTTCGGAATTAATATTAATAAATAATCTAAATTTTTTAAACCTAAAGAAAAAGAGTTAAGTGAATTTTTATAAAAACTTACTAAATACTTTTTAATAACTAATTGCTGAAGAGATTTTTTATATTTTTTAATTTGAACATTCTGATCTTTTAACTCTGTTTTTATTTTCTCTCTTTGCGAAATTAATTCATTCTGCCAATTAGATGATTCCTTTTCCACCGGAGTTGCTTTAATAATTTTCTCGTCAAAAAATAATTTTTTATCTTCTATATTCTCGATCTCATGTTCTTTGGGTTTTATTAAATTAACTTCTAAAGTTTTATCTTCTTTTAAAACAACTTTTTCCTCGCTAGGTTTACTAACTAAACCTTTCGAAATTATTACATTTTTAACATCTGGTTTTTGTTGCCCTTCAAGCTTGGCGGTAATTTTATCTGTTTTAATATCTTCGATATAAGCTAATTTTTTACCTTGCCTTTTTTCGTCTCTGGCATGGTTATCAAGATAATCATTAAACCATTCTCTGGTAGTAAAAAAATTACGGCCTATCCTTTTAGCCTTTAGTTTTTTTCTTTGTACTAAAAGCGAAAGATAGGCCGTATTATATGGTCCTTCTTGTGAAATTCTTCGTAACGGAATTAACTTTTTTAACTCCTTAATTTTATCTTTTTCAAGCATGGGGATTTTAAGAAAAAGGTAAAAAATTTATAATTAAAATTTTAACTAATGTCTAATTAAAATAAATGTTTTTATTATCATTTATATTATCATTTTGTTATCATTCTATTATCATCAATTTTACCATATTATTAAGCTATTTTAAACTATAAAAAAATTAATTTAAAAAGTACAAAAATAATAATTTATTAGGACATGTTTTACAGTTTAAAATCAATAGTTTGATAATATAAAAGCTTATATTTAGCTTATATTATAGATAAAACAATACTCTTTGATTAATTATCGATAAATCCGATAATTTAATAAAATTTTTTTAAATAAAATAGTGAATTTTAAACAATTTCGTTATCCACAATAAAATTATAGAATTGAAAAGTTGTCCACATAGTTAAAATAATAAAAAAATCGCTATTCGCGATTTTTATATTATCTTTTTTACTATTTTATTGTTTTATCTTTCCATTATTTTTAATTAGGAGAGACGCCACTAACCAAAAAAATAACACGCCAAAATGCAAACTCCACCACCAATGATCAAACATCATCATGATTATTATTGATAAAAAAATTGCAAAATATATTGCTCGTTTTCTTTTTATTATTTCCCACCCTAACCATCCTAAGAGCCCCAACCATACTAAAAATCCTAGTATCCCAATCTCTGCCCAAACTAATAAAAAAATATTATGCGCAGGCTGATAATCCCAAGCTTTTTTTTCAATAGTTTTTTTACTGACGGCTAAGGTATAGTTACCAATTCCAACTCCAGTCACCCAATTACTTTTTATAATTTCCCAGCTCTCGCTATAGCCCTCTGATCTTTCAATACTTGATTTTATTTCTAGACGATTGCTTCCCCTAATCAGCCTAGCGCCAAATAGGCCACTATATAAATTACTAAACAAAAAGAATAAAACAGACCCAGTTAAAATAATTTTTAAAACTTCCCGCTGTAAAAATAAATCTTTTTTTATAATTGTAAAAATTAATAAAAATAATATTCCTACTGCAATCCCCAGCCAGCTAGCGCGCGAAAATGAAAAAACTAAGGCAGTAAACAAAATACAAAAAATTGAAAATAGAATTAAATTTTGCCTCGAAGTCTCGCCATCAGATTTTAAATTTTTTACTATCAAAATTAATATAAAAAATATTCCTACTACTAACACCCCTCCCAAAATATTCGGATGATCTAACCCACCATATGCTCTTAGCCATCTCTCTACTACTCCACCTAATCCAACAATCTCAATAACTGAAGTCCCTAGCTCGCTTGCCTGGTGCTGGGCCATGCCTAACCATTTGCTAGAAAAATCAGCTTGCCAAATAAACTGCCAAGTAGCGATCATTGCCTGGATTAACAGGCCAATAATTAAACTCCAAATTAATTTTACTTTATTGTATTTAACGCTGGTAATTAACCAAAACAAACCCACCCCTAATAAAAAAACTCCGTAGCGATAAATCGCTAAAACTCTATCCGAAGCAAAAAAAATTGAAATAAAAATAAATAAATCTAAAAATCCGATTAACCACCAAGTTGTAGAAATTTTCCCCCTGCATTCTTGCGCAAAATTAGAGCTTTGCTCTGATTGATTTTCATTATCTTTCTTTTCGCTTAAAGAGCAAAATAAAAATTTATTAAAGGCAAATAAAATTAATAAAATTATTAGAATTATATCTACTCCGTATAGGCTGATTGTGCCATATTCTAAGTATCCGCCGTTTATCTCTCCGGCCTTAATAATCCATCTAGTCTGCCAGGGAAGTAAAAATACTAATAAATACAAACCGTACTCAATTATTTTATTTAAATATTTCATAAATCTTCTTATTATACTTATCGCGATATTCCTCTCTCCGATCATTGGCATGAAGTT
>JBDRCJ010000002.1:0-2044 GCA_043821805.1 Patescibacteria group bacterium | reverse complement strand
TTTTATAGAGGCATATTTACGTTATTGCCTTCGGCAAGCCCCACTACAAATGGGGCACATGCGAATAACGCCCTGAACTCTTAGCGTGGTGTAGCGGTTAAACTGTCCAAAGGGTAAGCGCCTAGTGGTGCAGTAATTCGTATTTTATGAATGGCAAAACAATTACCTAAATAACTTTTCAATTTATATGAACACAAAGAGGAATATTGGTCGTCGTTCTATCAGGCTAAAGGAATATAATTATTCTTGGCCTGGTTTTTATTTTATTACCATCTGCACGAAAGATAGAGAGTGTTTATTAGGCGATGCAATAGAAAAGAATTGTATGATTGGTCCGGAAATTGAATTATCAAAATTAGGAAAAATTGTAAAGCATTGGTGGTCAAATATCTCAAGTTGCATTAATAGTATAGAATTAGATGAATTTATTATTATGCCTAACCATTTGCATGGAATAATTAATATTAAAAATTCGGATAATTCAACGGTAGGGGCAATTCATGAATTGCCCCTACGTGGCAATCCAACAAATAATGAATTGCCCCCCACAATACGTGGACCGCCGCAATATGTTATTAGGAAAAATAATTGGAAAATTTAAAATGAATTCTGCTGGTGAAATTAATAAAATAATAAATAATGCGGGCAATTCTTTTTGGCAACGCAATTATTATGAACATATAATTCGTAATGAGAAATCCTTGCACAGAATTAGGCAATATATAATTAATAATCCTAGAAAATGGCATGAAGATATTGAAAATCCCAAGAACAATATACCAATAAAGGAAAGAAATAATCATTATAAAAATTTATTATCGGACCGGTAGGGGCAATTCATGAATTGCCCCTACGATATTAAATAAAAAATATAATTTAATGGTTTTATCAAAATCAAAAATATTTTTAATTTGTTGTATTTCTTTTATTGTTGGTATTGCGGCCGCATCATTTTTACCTATTAGATTTATTGAACATGATTTTTTATGGTTTATAATGATTACCTTATTTCTTGTTTGGATTATATTATTTTATAAAAATAAGAAAATATTAATTATTGCCCTAATCGGGCTTTTTTTATTTTTAGGCGTATGGCGATATTCAATTTCTATACCAGTTAATTTACCTAATAAAATTTGGTATTATAATAGTCAGACCGTTAGTGCTATTGGCTGGGTTTGTAATGAGCCGGATATAAGAGATAGTAACGAAAAGTTAGAAATTTGCGTAAATAAAATTATAGAAACGCAAAATTTTACATCTCTACAAGATATTTCCGGCAAAATTTTGGTAACTACAAATTTATATCCGAGTTATAAATATGGAGATGAATTAAAAATAATCGGCGAGCTAAAAAAGCCAGAAAAATTTTATGGATTTTCTTATGATCGCTATTTAGCCCGTTATGATATATATTCTGTTAGTTATTATCCGAAGATTGAAAAAATTACTGACACTGAAGGAAATATTATTTATCAACAGATTTTTAAAGTAAAAGAAAAACTGCATAACGTTATAAATTATGGATTGTCAGAGCCGGAAGCAAGTTTAGCTAACGCCATAATTTTAGGTTATAAAAAAAATATCCCCGAAGATTTACGTCAAAATTTTTCGCAGGCCGGGGTTAGCCATATTATCGCTATTTCCGGAATGCATATTAGTATTTTGGCTGGTTTAATTATGGCCTTTTTACTCGCCATTAATATTTCTCGAAAAAAAGCTTTTTGGCTGGCTAGCCTTTTTTTAATTATTTATATACTATTAATTGGTTTACCAGCCTCGGCTATGCGAGCTGGTTTAATGGGTTTTTTAGTTCTTTGGGCGATGAATTTAGGCCGCTTAAATAAATTAACTAACTCTTTAGTTCTAGCGGCAGTAGTTTTACTTTTTATAAATCCAAAGCTATTAAGAGATGATATCGGTTTTCAACTTTCGTTTTTAGCGGTTTTAGGTATCTCTTATTTTTATCCCTGGCTAAGTAAATGGTGGTTAGAATTTAATGAAAAGAAAAAATTACCAAAAATTATTAAAGCCTCTGGTATAT
>JBDRCJ010000001.1:0-2083 GCA_043821805.1 Patescibacteria group bacterium | reverse complement strand
CTATGCTGGTGATTCAAAATCTTTAAATATACAGATTGAGAATTGTTTTTTACATAAAATAGGACCCGGTGAAATTCCTCTGGTAAATCCCAAAAGACAAAATAATATTATTGGATTAATCAGTCCACATGCGGGTTATATTTATTCAGGGCCTATTGCTGCTCATGGATTTTATAAAATAGCTCTTGATGGCAAGCCTGACACCATTATTATATTGGGACCTAATCATCGCGGTTTTGGAGCAGATGTTTCTATTATGGCGGAAGGAAAGTGGAAAACACCCTTAGGCGAATTAGAAATAGATAAAACTCTTGCGGAAAAAATATTAAAAAACTCTAAAATAATTAAAATGGATAGAAAAGCACATCAGTTTGAACATTCTATAGAAGTCCAATTACCCTTTATTCAGTATATTTTCGGTACAAATATTAAAATTATACCAATTTGTATGACTCGTCAGGACATTGATACGGATATAGAAATTGCCCAATCGATTTGTTCTTCTGTAGTTGATAAAAACATTTTAATAATAGCTAGCTCAGACTTTACCCACTATGAACCACAAAAATATGCTGAAAACGTTGATAAACAAGCAATAAATGCCATTCTTGAATTCAATCCTAAGAAACTATACGATATAATTTATAGACAGAATTTAACTATGTGTGGCCCTGGTCCGATTACTGTAATGCTTATTGTTTGCGAAACATTGGGTGCAAAAAAAGCAGAATTGCTAAAATATGCTACTTCGGGAGATGTTTCAGGAATGTATGACCAGGTAGTTGGTTATGCTTCTATAATCATCAGAAAATGACATATATCGTCAATACTAAACGTTACAAAACCAATAATTAACCCTATATACACTATAAATAATGAATTTACTCTTAAGGGGATAAGAATAACATGATAGAAAATTATAGTTTTGGACAAATATTAATTAATGGGAAAAAATATAATTCAGATCTTATTATTTTTAAAGATTATATTTATGATAGTTGGTGGAGGAAGGAAGGGCATAATATTTGTGTTGACGATATAAAGGAAATAATAAATAAAAAACCTGACATTTTAGTTATTGGAACCGGCTATTTCGGATTAATGAAGGTGCCAAAAGAATTAATAGAAAATATAAAATCATCTGGTATCAAACAAGTAATTGTAAAAAAAACCGGCGATGCGTGTACCGAATACAACAAACTTTATAAAAAGAATAACCTAATTGCTGCTTTTCATTTAACCTGCTAACTGTTAATAAAATAATATTAATATAATGAAAATCTTCCTATTATAATTGATAAATCAGAAAAAATCAGGGAAATATAATAAAATGTATATTACTATACATAAGATATATTATAGGACGTTGTAAAATTGAAAAAAAACATAAAATCCTCCGAACACCTATCAACACCAATGTCATTCCTGCGAAAGCAGGAATCCATCCCTCTGTCATTGCGAGGAGCGTAGCGACGCGGCAATCTCATCCTCCCGTATGCTCCAATTTTCCCTCTTTTTCCGCTACAGAAACTATAAAAAAACTATATTTATTATTTAGTAATTATTCATAAAAACGCTGTAACCTTTATAATCAAAGGCTTTTAAGGATTTTATTCTCTCTGTCATACTGATATCTCTAATTTCCTTTTATTTCTTTATTTTTTTTCTCTAGCTTATAACCCAAATCCTTTACAAATCCTTTATCTCTTTCTTATCTTTCTTAACTAAATACTAACGGCTAACGACTAAATACTAGTATAAACGCTGTAACCCTTACAATAAAAGGCTTTGCAGGATTTTAAAAACGCTCATATACTGCGTATATGGAGGAATTTTAACTTGCCCCTTATGATTGTACCTATTTAGAAAAAGACCCCCCTTAAAAACGATATTTCGAGGTCCATTTTTTATAGGAAAATAAAAAAGATGTGAAAGTAAATTTGCAGAATTAAGGGCTTTATCTTTATTTTTTTCATTTATTCCAAGGTGGGCGAATTCAAAACCTAACATTGTAAAAATTGATTCTTTTGTAAGTCTGGTAATCTCAGCAAAATTGCCTGAAGAGATAAGGTCTGCCTTTACC